>JAJTXO010000890.1 GCA_021463315.1 Caldilineales bacterium
GTGACGGTGACCACGCTGCTCTTCTTCACCTTCGTGGTAGCCAAGGCGTTCAAGGCGCAGCGACGCCGGCCCGCCTCAGGGGCTGAAGGCCTGCCGGGCCAACTGGCCATCGCACGCAGCGAGCTGAGCCCGCGCGGCAAGGTGTTGGTGCAAGGTGAGCTGTGGGAAGCTGAGCTACAAGGCAGCGCCGGCCCTGTCGCGGCCGATACCCCTCTGGTCGTGGTCGGCCGCGAAGGCCTCCGCCTCTTCGTCGAGCTCGCGTCGGACGCCGCGCCATGAGTCCAGGCCACGCGCTGACTTGGCAGCCCGAAGGCGCTCTGGTATACTCAGCCTGATCCTGTCAACTTTCAAGACGTCGCGGCCACGCTGCTTGCAGCCTCTGCGCCGCGCGCTAGTCGAGTGAACCATCCATGAAGCTTAAGCTGATCGCTGTGATCTTTGGCCTGGCGTTGGGATTCGCGGTCGTCGAACTGTTCTCACTGGCCTATTTCGCCATGACCGAAGGGGGGCTGTTCTACACCATCGAACGGAGCGCGCCGGATCTGACCGGCGTGGAGGTTGCACCGGGCGTGGGGAGCGAACAACGGCTGCACCCCTATTTTGGCTTCGTCATAACCACCAAGCCCACTCAGGATGTCAACAACCACGGCTTCGCAGCCGCGCCGCATGACTATCCCTTTGTCAGACAGAACCAGGACCAGGTGCTGATCGGCGTGTTCGGCGGTTCGGTGGCGGCCGGCTTTGTCAGAGATGGGCAAGAGCGCCTGATCGAGCGCTTGCAGCAAGACCCAGCCTTCCAGGGCAAGGAGATCGTCCTGCTCAGCTTTGCCCAGGGCGGGTACAAGCAGCCGCAGCAGCTTCTGACCCTGGACTACTACCTGACTATCGGCCAGGAGTTAGACATGGTCATCAACCTGGATGGCTTCAACGAGGTGGCGCTGTCCAGCCGCAACAACACCTTCGGCATGGACATCTCCATGCCCAGCAGCGATCACATGATGGCGCTGGTGAACTTGGTCGACCAATCGACGTTGAGCGACGATCGCATCGCTGCCCTGGCCCGCATCATGGCCGGCAAAGCCCAGCTAGAGCGCATCGGCCAGCGCGTTGGCAATGCCCGCCTGGCCTCGACCTGGTTTTTGTGGCAGCAGATCCTGCGTATCCGGTCGGCCAGCCTTGCCAAAGAGCGGGTCGCGTTTCAGAATCTGCCGCCCATCAGACGAGACCAATCGGTGATGGCCGTCTATCCGCCCCGCGAGGAGCTATCGGGCGACAAGCTCTACCAGCGCATTGCTGAGGAATGGGCCAACGCGTCGATCATGATGCATGCCCAACTGGCCAGTCGAAACATACCGTACTACCACTTCTTACAACCGAATCAGTACGACTCGAACAAGACCTTCAGCCCAAAGGAGTTGAGCACCGCTCTCACCGACGACCACCCCTACCGCGGCGGCGTAGAGCAGGGCTATCCCTGGCTATTGGATCAGACAGAGCGGCTGCGGCAGGCTGATGTCAACTTCTACAGCGCTCTGGCCATCTTCGACGACGTGGCCAGCACGCTGTACATCGACGACTGCTGCCACTTCAACGTATTGGGCAACGAGATCCTGGCCGATTTCATAGCGGACGCCATCTTGTCGAACTAACCGAGATGCAGCTATAGCGCCCGCTTGGCAAGCAAGGCGTTCGTCGGTATACTCGCTCGTGTCCATGCTTTACTGATCGACAATAGTGTCATCTCAATAAACCGGGGTCGAGACTTCCGAAGTCTGCGCAGGTTTGTTCAAAACGGGCTCACAGTCCATAAGACTTCGGAAGTCTTCCCCAAT
>JAJTXO010000891.1 GCA_021463315.1 Caldilineales bacterium
TCGATCTCGTCCTTGGGCATCTTGCGCAGCTTCAGGCCGAAGGCCATGTTGTCGTACACCGACATGTGGGGATAGAGCGCGTAGCTCTGGAAGACCATGGCGATGTCGCGATCCTTGGGCGGCACATCGTTCACCACGCGGTCGCCGATCAGGATCTGGCCGTCGCTGATCTCTTCCAGGCCAGCCAGCAGGCGCAGGCTGGTGGACTTGCCGCAGCCCGACGGGCCGACATAGACCATGAATTCCTTGTCCTCGATCTCCAGGTTGAAATCGTTGACCGCGACCACGTCGCCCCAGCGCTTGTAGACATTGCGATAGCTTACACTTGCCATGAGTGGCAAACTCCTACAGGGGAAGGTGGGCACGTCGGGGAAAACAGAACTTTGCGGTCAGGTGGTTGACAGACACCTGGGCATTAGCGCCGAAACCGCTCTTCCGCGGCGTGCAGCCAAGTCATAGGGGGGCAGGATGGGGAGGCTGGGCCGGCCCAGCGGATTGGGAATCAGGCTGGAAGGGGCTGCACTGAGGAGTGGGCAGCATCCGACGAGCGCTCCCGCCGCGGCTCGTTGCGTCGCCAGACCTTGCGATCGGCACCTCCTGGGAATACATGGGACAACACAGGCGTTGTCCTGACGGACGGCTGAGGGCCAGCCGTTGGCGCAGCGAGTATAGCACACGCCTGCCAGTCTGGCAAACCAAATGCCATCAGCGGTGGACCAGCCCCAGGCTGATGGCCTTGGCCACCGCGGCCGCGCGCGTGTTGGCGTCGAGCTTCAGGAAGATGGCCTTCAGGTGTCGCTTGACGGTGTTGTCGGAGATGACCAGCGCCGCGGCGATCTCCTTGTTGGTCAGGCCTTGGCGCAGCAGCCCCAACACCTCCAGCTCGCGCGCGGTCAGGGCGCCCTCCTCTGCGCCTGGCAGCCGCGTGGCCTCGGCCACGGCCCGGCGAAAGGCCTCGCGGCCGAAGGCGCGTTTCTCCAGAAAGGCGACAATGCCATGCTCGGCGTAGGCCCGTTCGACGTGGTTGGGCAGGGCCGAGCCGCTGACCACGATCGCCGGCGCGCCGGCCTTGCGGATCGCTCCCAGCAGACGCAGCCCGTCGAAGTTGTCGTCTGGCGCCAGCGAGCTGGCCAACCTCAGGTCCACTACGGCCAGGGTGTAGACGCCGCGGCGCAGATAGCCCAACGCCTCGCCGTAGCTGCGGCACAGATCGACGCTGAAGCCGGCCTCGCCCAACAGCTCACTCAGAATGCTGCCCCAGCCGGCGTCGTCCTCCACCACCAGGGCCTGGCGCGCTGGCGCTGCGGTCAGCTCAGGCCGCGCCTGGTCTGCGGCGGCGTCGGGCGGCGCAGCCTGCCGCGCGGCTGGCTGGTCGCCCGGTGTGGCTGCGGCGCGCGTCTCGCTGGCTGCGCTGGGCGCACTGGCCAGCGCCTGGCGCAGCACCTGGCGAAAGTCGCTGCGCCGAAAGCTCTCCTTGCGCAAACAGGTGAACGCGCCATATTCCGTCAACGCGCTGACCGCCAGCTCCACGGTGGCGTAGCCGCTGAGCAGCAGCGCGGTGCAGCCGGGGTCGTGCCGGCGCAGCGCGTCCAGCACAGCCAAGCCATCCTGGTTGCGGTGATCCTCGCGGCCCAACGAGAGATCCACCACCGCCAGCCGGTGCGGCGCGGCCCGCAGGCAGGCCACAGCCGCGTCCAGGCTGCCGGCCACGTCCACGGCCATGCCCTGGTCGGTCAGAATCTCGCTCAAGATCTGCTGCCACGAGGGGTCATCGTCCACCACCAAGGCGCGCAAAGGCTTACGATTCACCATAGCCGGCCCACCT
>JAJTXO010000892.1 GCA_021463315.1 Caldilineales bacterium
CGCCGCGCCCGCGCCGGCCGTGGAGCAGCGCGAGTTCTTCGAGTATCACCTCTACCAGGTGACGCGGCCGGTGACGGTGAAGGACAACCAGACCAAGCAGATCGAGTTCGTCACCGGCCAGAACGTGCCCGCGACCAAGTTCTACGTCTACGACGGCGCGGCAGGCTACGCGGGCTATGGCTACGGGCCGGTGACCGATTCAGGCTATGGCGCGCAGACCGGCAACAGCGACGTGACGGTGATGCTGGAGTTCCGCACCGACGAGGCCAGCAACCTGGAGACGCAGTTGCCGGCCGGCCGGGTGCGGCTCTATCAGAACGACGTGGACGGCAGCCCGCTGCTGGTGGGCGAGGATCAGATCGACCACACCCCCAAGAACGAGACCGTGCGCCTGACCGTGGGCAACGCGTTCGACATCAAGGGGGAGCGGGTGCAGACCAACTACAAGCCGCTGGGCGACAGCGGCGCCGAGGAGAGCTTCCGCATCACCCTGCGCAACCACAAGGAAGAGGACGTGGAGGTGCGCGTGGTGGAGAATCTGTACCGCTGGACGCAGTGGACCATGGTAGCCGAAACGCTGGATGGCAAGCCCGTGGAGCACACCCCGCTCAACAGCCAGCAGGCCGAATGGCGCGTCACCGTGCCCGCCGGCGGCGAGGCGGTGCTGGAGTACACGGTGCAGTATCGGTGGAAGTAGGCTGAGAAGAGGGGGGAGGCGATGTCAGATTTCGGAATTCGCCGGCTATCGACCAGACGCAGTCCATGAACAGGGTTGCGACTCTCGCTCAGTGCGGCGTATCATCTCAATAGATTGGGGAAGACTTCCGAAGTCTTAAGGTAATCCTGACCCACCCGGTGGGCGCTGATCTGCGGCTGATCGGCGCCGGGATGGACACGGGACACACCTACCAGCCGATCCTCTCGGCCGCGCAACTGGCCACGTTGCAGGTGTCTCCCGAGCGCCAGCCCTTCGACGGCGACGCCATCCGCTTCCGCCTGGGTATGGAGGCGCTGCGCCTGGGGCTGGCCTACGAGTACGACCCCTATTTCGCCCTATCGATTGCCCGCATCGATCCCCTGCCCCACCAGCTCGAGGCCGTCTACCACTATTTCATCAAGTCGCCGCGCACCGACCAATCCCTGCTGATGACCGCAGGTGGTGATCCAGGGCAAGCCGGTCGAGCGGGATGGACAAGTGTTTGATTACAAGATGATGCTCAGCGAAACCGTGCGCCAGCTGGGAGCCACGCTGGTGCTCGACGACCATCTGGCATATCTGGTCAGTGACCGCCTTGCCGTCAGGAAACGCTTTCTCTTGGATGTTATAGCCGACTTGACCCGAGATGGCGACATGGACGGTCAAACCGCCCTGGCCATCGTCGAGGCGATTCGGAGCCGGTACCCCAGGGCCTTCGTAGAACACACGTTACTGCTGTTGAAGAGGTAGATGATGCAATCCGTGACAATTACGCTCGACCAGCCTATCAGCCAGTTTGTCAGCTACAGAAGCCGCGACCAAAAGGTACAGCCGCGGGAGACAGTCATGGAGTTAGTTGCCCTTGGGTTTGAAACGCTCTTGCAGGAGCGGTATCAACGCTATCGGCACGGTGAAATCTCACTGGGCCGGCTGGCGCAGGAGCTTGGCGTCACATCCTGGGAGTTGACTCACCTGCTTGAAAGCCATGGATGGCCGGTGTACAACTTGCCAGAAGCTGACAAATGACCCCTACCCCAAACGCCTCATCGAAGTCGCCCCTGCGCATCCGGCGCATCTCGGCGCACGCGTCCAGGCCACGCATGTGGTTTGCCCCCATGCCACAGGT
>JAJTXO010000893.1 GCA_021463315.1 Caldilineales bacterium
CTGCGGCATTCAGCCCGGTGACATCGCGGCCCTCCAGGAGAATTTTTCCGGTGTCGGCTTGTTCGATGAGGCCCAGCAGGTTGAGCAAAACCTGGGTGATGCGGGCCGGGTCGGCTGAGATGTGAGCCAACTGGGGCGGCAGGTCCAACGCCAGCGCCACCCCCTTGTCGGCGAACTGCGGCTGCAGCCGGCGCGCCACTGACCCGATCAGGCCCGCCAGCTCTGTCTCCTGACGCTGCAAGGTGATCTGGCCCGCCTCGGCGCGCGATAGCTCCTCCAGGTCCCTGACCAGCCGCTGCAGGCGCGCCGTCTCGTGTTCGATCTCCAGAAAGGTGGCGGCGTCAGCCGTCAGTACACCGTCGGTCAGCCCTTCCATGGTGGCGCGGATGTTGCTGAGAGGCGTGCGCAGCTCGTGGGCCAGGTCGCCGATCAACGCCAGGCGGCGCTGTTCGGTGGTGTCCAACGCCGACGCCATCTGGTTGAACGAGGACGCCAGCGCGCTCAGCTCGTCCTCCCCCGGCGCCTCGACGCGCTGGTCGTAGTGGCCGGCAGCGATGTGTTGACTGGCGCGCAGCATCTGGCGGATCGGCCCGACGATGCGGCGGGCGGTGAAGACGCTGACGATCAAGGCGGCCAGCATCGCCGCCGCGGCCGCCACCAGCAGGATCTCGTTGACCGCGGCGTGGAAGGTCACCACCAACGCCTCTTGCATGGCGGGATCGTCGCCGGCCAACGCCTGCATGGTTGCCACGTGGCGGTTCAGCGCCTCGGTGGTATGAATCTGCGCCGCCGTGGCCATCACCAGCACCGCGACGCCGATCACGATCAGGTAGGACAGCCCCAGCTTCCAGCCCAGGCGCTGGCGCACCGCGGTGATCAGGCTCATGACAGGCCGGTCTCCAGGCGATAGCCGACGCCGCGCACGGTGACGATGATCTCTGGGTCGCCCGCATCCTCTTGCAGCTTCTTGCGCAGGCGACCGATATGCACATCCACCACCCGTTCGTCGCCGTAGTAGTCGTAGCCCCAGACCTGTTCGATCAGTTGCTCGCGGCTGAGGACGCGTCCGGCGTGGCGTGCCAGCGCGTGCAGGAGGTCGAACTCGATGGCGGTAAGATCGACCGACCGGCCGGCCAGCCACACCTGCCGGCTGTCGGGGTCGATGCGCAGCCCGTCGACGACCAGTGTGCGATCGCCGCCTTCACCGCTGCGCCCGCGGCGCAGAATCGCCTTGACGCGTGCGACCAGCTCGCGCGGGCTGAACGGCTTGGTCAGGTAGTCGTCGGCCCCGACGGTCAAGCCGATGATCTTGTCCGTTTCGTCCGCGCGGGCGGTCAGCAGCAGGACGTAGACGCTGGAGGTAAGGCGGATCTGGCGCAACACCTCCAGGCCGTCTACGCCAGGCAGCATAATGTCCAGCACGATCAGGTCGGGCTGGAAGGCGCGGGCCGACTTGAGGGCGGCCGGTCCGTCGGCGGCCTGATAGACGGTGAACCCATCGCGTTCAAGATAGGCTGCCACGGTCTGGCGAACGGTGGATTCGTCGTCGACTACGAGGATCCTGGAACTGCTTGACAAGGTCACTCCTGTGGAGTTCGTCTGCGGGCGGGACGGCCGGAGACCGGCTCCGGCGACGGCGGTACTATAGTCCGGGGCGGGGCGGCTGTCAAACACGGCTGGCGAAGTCCGCGCCCCGGTTGCCGGTCAGCAGTTCCAAACATGACTTCACTGCAAGAAGAACTGCTTTTTCAACGCAAGGGACGGTATCATCTCAATAGAGGGGGAAGACTTCCGACCTTAATTTTG
>JAJTXO010000894.1 GCA_021463315.1 Caldilineales bacterium
CACAACGCAAGGACTGACAGCGCTGGCATTCCCGTCGGCTGGCCTGTCGCGGCGAAGCTCGTCCTGGGGGAGATCAGCGCTGTCAGTCCTGATACTTACACAACGCAAGGACTGACAGCGCTGGCATTCCCGTCGGCTGGCCCGTCGCGGCGAAGCTCGTCCTGGGGGAGAGCAGCGCTGTCAGTCCTGCCCCCCACCTCTAACACTTCTCCAACACTCTGCCGACGTTGTTCTAACAGAGGGGTGGTATAGTGGTGGGTAGATTGGTGAACTGGTAAATTGGTAAGGAGTCGCCGCGTGCGCAGAACCAATCTACCAATCTACCGATCAACCAACCCACCTCCCAAAAACCAAAAGGAGTCCTGAAATGAGTAAAATTGTAGGTATCGACCTGGGTACGACCAATTCTGTGGTGGCTGTGATCGAGGGCGGCGACGGGGTTGTGATCCCCAATGCCGAGGGCGGACGGACGACGCCGTCGGTGGTGGCGTTTACCAAGAACGGCGAGCGGCTGGTGGGCCAGACGGCCCGCCGCCAGGCTGTGGTGAACCCCGAGAACACCGTGGCCAGCATCAAGCGTTTCATGGGCCGGCGCTACGACGAGACGAAGGGCGAGCACGTCTCCTACGAGATCGTAGACGGCCCTTCCGGCGATGCGCGCGTGCGCATCCCACTGAAAAACAAAAGCTATTCGCCCCAGGAGATCAGCGCCATGATCCTGGGCAAGCTCAAGGCCGACGCCGAAGCCTATTTGGGCGAGCCGGTGACGCAGGCCGTGATCACCGTGCCGGCCTACTTCAACGACAGCCAGCGCCAGGCCACCAAGGACGCCGGCAAGATCGCCGGTCTGGAAGTGCTGCGCATCATCAACGAGCCAACCGCGGCCGCGCTGGCCTATGGCCTGGATAAAAAAGAAAACGAGACGATCCTGGTCTTCGACCTGGGCGGCGGCACCTTCGATGTCTCCATCCTGGAGGTGGGCGACGGCGTGGTCGAGGTCAAGGCCACGGCCGGCGACACTCACCTGGGTGGCGACGACTACGACCAGGTGCTGGTGGACACCATCGCCGACCAGTTCAAGCAGCAGGAAGGGATCGATCTGCGCAGCGATCGCCAGGCCTTGCAGCGTCTGAAGGAAGCGGCCGAGAAGGCCAAGATCGAGCTCTCCAGCCTGGTGGAGACCGAGGTCAACCTGCCCTTCATCACCGCCGACGCCAACGGGCCGAAGCACCTGCAACTGACGCTGAGCCGCAGCAAGTTCGAGCAGCTCAGCGAGAAGCTGACCGCCCGGCTGCGCGGCCCCTTCGAGGCAGCCCTGCGCGACGCCAAGCTGACCGCCAAGGAGATCGACGAGGTGGTGCTGGTAGGCGGCGCGACCCGCATGCCGGTGGTGCAGGAGCTGGTGCGCAGCCTGGCCGGCGGCAAGGAGCCGCACAAGGGGGTCAACCCCGACGAGGTGGTGGCGGTGGGCGCGGCCCTGCAGGGCGGCGTGCTGGGCGGCCAGGTCAAGGACGTGCTGCTGCTGGACGTGACGCCGTTGACCCTGGGCATCGAGACCCTGGGCGGCGTGGCCACGCCGATCATCGAGCGCAACACCACCATTCCGGCCCGACGCAGCCAGATCTTCAGCACGGCCGACGACAACCAGACCGCGGTGACGGTGCATGTGTTGCAGGGCGAGCGCCCCATGGCGGCCGACAACGTCAGCCTGGGCCAGTTCAACCTGGAGGGCATCCCGCCGGCCCGCCGCGGCATGCCGCAGATCGAGGTCACTTTCGACATCGACGCCAACGGCATTCTGCAC
>JAJTXO010000895.1 GCA_021463315.1 Caldilineales bacterium
TGTTCTTGGAGGTATGGGGCTATGAATTCATCGGCGGCACCAATCTGGTCGAAGTGACTATCCGGCGTCTGCGCGAGAAGATCGAGCCAGACCCCTCTCAGCCAACCTATCTTTTGACGGTGCGCGGCACAGGCTATAGATTTCGCAGCGCAGCCGAGTGAGTGGCTGTCTTGAGGGAACTCCGATCTTTGCGGCCTTTGCATTCGAGCAGCAACAGACCAAGACCATGATCGCCAGCATCGAAGGTTTCGTTCTTAGCCGTCAATCCGATTCCCTGGTTCTCAGCCTGGGTGGGCTGGGCGTGCGCGTCTATGCGCCGGCCGATGTCCTGGCCCAGCAACGCCCAGGGGATACACTGTTTCTGCACACCCATCTGCATGTGCGGGAACAGGAGTTGACGCTGTACGGTTTTGCCAGCGAGCAGGATCTGGCGCTCTTTCAGTTGTTGCTGGGGGTGTCGGGCATCGGCCCGAAATCGGCGCTGTCTGTGCTTTCCAACATGCCAGCCGACGCGCTGCGGCTGGCCATCAGCCAGGAGCAGCCCGGGGTGCTGGCCCGTCTCCCTGGCATCGGCAAAAAGACGGCCGAAAAGATCGTGCTGGAGCTGAAGGACAAGGTGGGGACGCCGGAGGGCGTGACGCCGGAGCTGGCCGCGCTCAGCGAGGCCGACGCGGAGGTGATCGACGCGCTGACAGCGCTGGGCTACAGCATTGTCGAGGCGCAACGCGCCGTCCAGGCCCTGCCGCGCGAGGTGCGCGATGTGGAAGAGCGGCTGCGTCTGGCCCTGGCAGGGTTTGGGAAGTAGGCAAGAAGGAGATAGGCGAGGAGGAAATAGAAAATAGGGAGATAGGCGAGGAGGAAATAGAAAATAGGGTCAGTACTCCACCTCTGCGATCTGTTCGAAGTCCAGCTCCACCGTCGCGTCCATGTCCGGCTCGAAATCGCGGTAGTCGGCGTCGTCGGTGCTGCCGGCCACGGTTCCCCGGTTGCACAGCGAGCGATAGACGCAGAAGCGGCATTGTGTTTCGTCAGGCGTCAGCGGCCAGACTCCCTCGCCGCCGGCCAGCAAGGCAATCTGCTCCACCAGGCTGTGCAGATAGCCCTCGTCTTCCGTCGCCTGGGCGCTGCTGTAGACGAAGCGCTCTGGCCGGTCAGGGAAGCCCGCGAACCAATAGATCATCTCGATTCGATCGGCCGCCAGCGGCTGGCCGTGGTTCAAATCGAAGCCGGCTTGCAGCAGCAGGTGGGGATAGACCCGCGTTTGCAGCCGCTCGGCCAGCCAGCGCCGCGGCGCACGGTGGCGCGCGGTCTTCCAGTCGAAGATCACCGACCGCCCGTCCCCGGTCAACACCACCAGATCGTATTTCGCCACCAGCCGCCGCTCTCCGCTCTCCCCCAGCGGCGCGGACAGCGTCACCTCGGGGAAGTGCTGGCCCGGCAGCGCGGCCGGCGCGGCGTCGAGATAGGCCTGCCACCAGGCGGCCAGATCCGCATCCCCCTGCGCCATGGCGGTCAGCCGCGCCGCCGGCACACCGACCAGGTGCTGCTGCACCAGCAGATGGAAGAGCTCGCCCTGCTGGATGTGGCGCTCGTTTTCCAGGATCGGCTCAGCCTGCACCGCCGGCCAGGCGATGCGCTCCAGGTAGCGCAACTGAAAGCGCCGCGCGCAGTCCACGAAATCCTGCAAGCTGCCCTGGCTGAAGTGGAAGTCTGGGGGTAGGGGCATGAGATGTCCTCGCGCTGCGGACAGGACTGACAGTGCTGGTCCGTTGCTCAACTAGCTTTCGACGTGGTGACTTA
>JAJTXO010000896.1 GCA_021463315.1 Caldilineales bacterium
GTCGTCGATGCGTTCTGTTGTGATGCTGAGTTCAGGTGTCATGCCCTGAGCTTACCAGCAAATACGCGATTAGGCCAATAATTTAAGCGAACGGACAGTCTATATCAGGACTTTCACAAAACAGGTCTCGATACGGCGCCGTTGGAGAAGACTTCCGAAGTCTTATGGACTGTGAGCTCGTTTTGAACAAACCTGCGCAGACTTCGGAAGTCTCGACCCCGGTTCTTTGAGATGATACACCGGGCGTACTCAACCAGCATTGGCGTAAGTCCTGTATATCCCTCCCACCCACCAGCCCCCTTGCCTACTTCCCCCCTTGTCTACTTCCCCCCCTTGTCTACTTGTCTACTTGTCTACTTCCCCCTCGTCTACTCACCCACCTCCCATGCACATCCTCTACCTCTCCCAGTACTTCCCCCCTGAGGTCGGCGCGACGCAGACGCGGGCCTACGAGATGGCGCGCGGGCTGGTGCAGGCCGGCCATCGCGTGACCGTGCTGACCGAATTCCCCAATCATCCATCGGGCATCATCCCGCCGGCCTACCGCGGCAAGTGGTTCGAGCGCAGCCAACTGAACGGCATCGACGTGCTGCGGGTCTGGGTCAAGGCCTCGCCGCACAAGAATTTCAAGACGCGCATGGCCTTCTACCTGAGCTACATGGCCGATGCCGCGCTGGTGGGCGTGCTGAAGGCGCACGGCCCCTTCGACGTGATCTACGCCACCTCGCCGCCCCTTTTCGTCGGCGCGGCCGGCCTGGCGCTGCACCGGCTGAAGCGCGCCCCCTTCGTCTTCGAGGTGCGCGATCTGTGGCCCGAATCGGCCGTGGCGTTGGGCGAGCTCAGCAACCCGCGCGCCATCGCCTGGGCTAGTCAGTTGGAAGAACTGTGCTATAATCGGGCGTCCCGCATCGTGGTGGTCACCGAGGGCATTCGCCAGCGCTTGATCGAGCGGGGCTATCCGCCCGCCAAGCTGGCGCTGATCCCCAACGGCGCCAACACGGAGCTGTTCCAGCGCCAGCCTGAGCTGGGCGCGCAGTTCCGGGCCGAGCATGGCCTGCCGCCCGACACCTTCGTGGCGGTCTATGCTGGCATCCACGGCATCGCCCAGGGGCTGGAGACCGTGCTGCACGCGGCCCATCTGCTGCGGAACGAGCCGGCCGTGCGCTTCGTCCTGGTGGGCGAAGGACCGGTCAAGGCTGAGCTGCTGGCCATGCAGGCCCGGCTGGCGCTGGACAACGTGCTGATGCTGCCCGAACAGCCACGCGCCGCCATGCCCGCCATCCTGTCGGCCGCGGACGCAGCCATCGTGCCGCTGCGCAAATTGGAGCTGTTTCAGGGCGCGTTGCCCAGCAAGATGTTCGACGCCTGGGCCTGCGAGCTACCGCTGCTCTTGAGCATCGACGGCGAGGCCCGCCGCACGCTGGAGGCTGCCCAGGGCGGACTGGCCATCCCGCCGGAAGACCCCGACGCCTTGGCCGAGGCCATCCGCGCGCTGGCCGCCCAGCCCGACCGCGGCCGCGCCCTGGGCCAGAACGGCCGCCGCTACACCGAACAACACCACTCCCGCCAGGCTCAGGCGCGGGCGTTGGAGAAGCTGTTGCGGGAGACTGGTAGATTGGTAGGTTGGTAGATTGGTAGATTGGTAGGTTGGTAGATTGGTAGGTTGGTGGTGTGCCTTCACCTACTGCTTCCCCTACTAATTGACCAACCTGCAAGCCGACCGATTTACCAGTTTGCCAATTTCAGTACTTCACGATTGTTGTCTCACGCAAAGGCGCAAAGACCGCAAAGGGCAGA
>JAJTXO010000897.1 GCA_021463315.1 Caldilineales bacterium
CCAATCGGCGCCATGCTGCTGCACGTCACCGCTCTCGGCCAGCACGGCCAGCAGCTCGGCCGTGAAGGGGAGGCCGCCGAAGCGCTCGTCGCCGCGGAAGGGCGGCTCGAAGGCGGCGCAGGCCAGATGGCTGGCGAGAATGGCCAGGTTGTCGGGGTTGACCAGGCCATGCTCCGGGCTGCGCTCCAGCACGTACTCCGGGTGGGCGACGATGTACTGGTCCAGGGCGCCGGCAGAGGCGATCAGCAGGGAGAGGGCGACGCCGGCCTGCCGGCCGGCGCGGCCGGCCTGCTGCCAGACGCTGGCGATGGCGCCGGGGAAGCCTACCAGCACGGCCGCGTCCAGCCCGCCGATGTCGATGCCCAGCTCCAGCGCGTTGGTGGCCACCACGGCCCGCAGCGCGCCGCTGCGCAGCCCCTGCTCGATCGCGCGCCGCTCGGAGGGCAGATAGCCGCCGCGGTAGCCAGCGACGGGAAACGATGAGGGATGAACGATGAAGGATGAATCCGGAGGAGTCGGCTGCCCAGCGCGGCTTTTGCCTGCATCGCTCCCCCGGCCGCGTTCATCGTTCCGCAGATAGGTCAGCAGCAGCTCCACCGACAGCCGCGAGCGGGCGAAGATCACCGTCTGCACCTGATGCTCCAGCAGCGTGGCCGCGATGCCTTCGGCCTCCAGCAGGCTGGAACGGCGCAGGCCCAACTCGCGATCGACGATGGGCGGGTTGTAGAAGAGGAAGTGGCGTTCACCCCGCGGCGCGCCGTCGTCGTCGATCAACGCGACGGGCGCATCGATCAGACGCTGCGCCAGCTCCTGGGGATTGGCCAGGGTGGCGGAGGTGCAGAGAAAGCGCGGCTCGCTGCCGTAGAAGCGACAGAGGCGCTGCAGCCGGCGCAGCACGTTGGCTACATGGCTGCCGAACACCCCGCGGTAGACATGCAGCTCGTCCAGCACCACGTAGCGCAGCCCGGCCAGCAGCTCGGCCCATTGGGGATGGTGGGGCAGGATGGCGGTGTGCAGCATATCCGGGTTGCTCAGGACGACGCGCGCCTCGCGGCGCACGCGCGCGCGCTCGCGCTGTGGGGTGTCGCCGTCGTAGGCCGCGGGGCGGAGAGCGTGCAACGGGAGCTGTGAACCGTGCAGCCCAGCGGCCAGGTCCGCGTCCAGCCGCCGTAGCTCCTCCAGTTGGTCGTGGGCCAGCGCCTTGGTGGGAAAGAGATAGAGCGCGCGGGCGCCAGCGTCGGCCAACAAGGTCTGGGCCACCGGCAGATTGTAGCCCAGGGTCTTGCCGCTGGCGGTGGAGGTGGCGATCACCAGGTTCTGGCCGGCCTGCGCCGCGCGCCAGGCCGCGTCTTGATGGCTATACAGCGCGTCGATGCCGCGGCCGCGCAGCGCGGCGGCCAGGCGCGCATCCATCTCGGCTGGCAGCGGCGCGGTGCGAGCTGGCCGGGCCGGCATCTGCTGCCAGCGCGTGACGTTGCGCATAAAGGCCAGGTTGCCGCGCAGGGCGTGGAGGGCGGTTTCGATGGGCATGGGATGCGTGACGAGTAACTCGTAACTCGTAACCCGGAAGGGAGTGCTTTGGGTGTGGGGATGGGGGGCGTAACGAGTAACTCGTAACCCGGAAGGGAGTGCTTTGGGTGTGGATTCTGAATTGCGTGTGACACCGAACTGGCAATTCGGAAACACTCACCGCGATTCCGGGTTACGTGTTACTCGTTACGTGTTACGCCCCCCGTCATCCTGAGCGGGTCTGGCACGCGATTCTCATCGCGGCGAAAGACTAGCGAAGGAT
>JAJTXO010000898.1 GCA_021463315.1 Caldilineales bacterium
CGCTGGCCGCCGCGCCGCTGTCGGGCCGGCTGTTCGTGGTGGCCAACGCCTGAGCCTAGAAACGGCAGTTGCCCCTACGCCGGAAGCGCCGGAGGCGGCGTCGGAAGGGCCGTCGGACCGGCGATTCGCTGGCAGATGTAGCTCAGCAGCGTGGCCCAGCGGTCGATCTTCGGCAACTGCTCCGCAGCGCGCCTGACGTACCGGATTGCCGCATGGACATTGGCGATCATCGACTTGATCAGACCCGCTTCGGCATGCATCGGCGTCAGGTACAGCGTCGTCTGATCCGAGTGGCTGGTAGCGCGCCCGACCGCTGCCAGCAGCAGTGGGCGGCTGGTCAACGCTTCTCGGCGCGCATTCGGATTGGCCGCACGCACGTACCAGCTCCACCAGTTGTAGACCAACGCCACAGCGCGCGCGGTGATTTGGCTGCGATGCATATCTCGCGTCGTGAAGCCGCCCCAACCCCATTGGTTCTTCAACTCATCGAAGCCGTTCTCGCAATCGCACCGGTCACGGTACAACTGGCCGATGGCGGCAATGTCGTACTCGGCGTTCGTCACGAGCACGGTGTATTCCCACAGCTTGGCGTTGTGTTCGACGCTGTCGTGCGGCAAGGCCAGCACCAGTTGCCGCTCGTCGCGCTTGGCCGTCACTGCGATGTCGTGCTTGATGCGACGGCGCAGCACCACCACGCGCCGCGCCTTGCTCCAGCCGCTGAGCTTGATGCTGTCTTCGATGGCCTGCCAGCCTTGGCTTGCATCGCTGGCGCGGCTCCATTCCTCGCGCCGGAACAGCCGCTCGATCAGCCGCTTGACGTTGGCCGTCTGGCGCAGCCGCAGCAGGTATGGCAGGCCGCGCTCCTCGCAGATGTCGATGATGTCCTGGTTGCCGTAACCGCAATCGCCCCGCACCAGCGCCGGCTTGCGTTCGCCCAGTTCGTCCAGCAGCCGCTTCAGCGGCACCTTCGCGTGACCCGACGTGTGTTGCTTGCCCGAGCTCAGCACGGCATCGAGCACCAGGCGCAGGTTGCCGATCCAGAAGGTGTGCAGCACATGGCTGGGCCGTCCTGGCTTGTGCGGGTTGTAGCCCACTTCGGCGCCTTCCTGATGACCATACAGCGGCTTGATCGTCGCATCCAGGTCCAGCACCCACGGCCGCGTCAGTGCATCGCGCACGCTGTCCATCAACGACAGCCGCATCCACGTTTCGCTGGCGGCCAAGTCCATTGCCTTCAACGCCCGCCGCACCGAGTCCTCGCTGATAACGCCTTGCATTCCCAATGCCTGCGCCGCCACCGCGTCGCCGCGAACTCCGGCAATGTGCGCATAGCGCTTGCTGCCCGACAGAATGCCCAGCATCAAGGTGCCCAGCACATCGCGTTTGCTGCTCGCATTGGGGCTCGCGTAGCTCAGCGGGCATTGCTCCACCCAGCGATCGAAAATGCCCGCCGTGGCCAAGAACTCCGTGAAGAACACCAGTTGCCCGTGCGGCGTTGCGCGCGCGCTCTCGTCCCAGCGCACGTGCATGCGACCGCCCATCGTCTGCACGACCATCGCCTCTTCGCCGGCCAGCGCCAGCGCCGTATTCGTCGGCTGTTTGCGTTCACCCATCGGGTGAGTGTCCCCGATCAACGCAACCCGCCGCCAGCGTTGACGAAATCGGCTTCGCCGGCGCGCCAACTGCTGTTCTTAGGCTGAGTGGACGCCGGCGCGCCGGGCGCAGGGCCGCGGCGCCGCGCGGTCAACTCGGCTGGTAGGCCAGCCGCACGTAGATCGGCGCGAATGCC
>JAJTXO010000899.1 GCA_021463315.1 Caldilineales bacterium
GCTGGCTCGGTCGGAGACCGGCCAGAGCAGGGGAGAGATCGGGGCCGGCCAGAGCAGGGGAGAGATCGGGGCCGGCCAGAGCAGGGGAGAGATCGGGGCCGGCCAGAGTAGGGGAGAGATCGAGACCGGCCGGAGCAGGGGAGAGATCAAGACCGGCCAGAGCCGGCGACGGCTGGATGGTCGCCCGAATTTCGCCGCCGCCCTTGGGGTAGAAGCCCCATTGGACCAGCTCGACTCGGCAGTCGATGCCCAGCGCGGCCAACGCGGGCAGGTAGATTTGTTCGACATAATCGAAGGGCGGGCTCCAGGCGACGTGGGTGCCGCCGCGCACGACGACGGTGGACGGCCCGCCGGCCGCGACCAGCGGCAGCAACACGGTTTGCAGCACCAGGGTGGCCGCGCCGGCCGTGCCGATCTCGAAGTGATAGTTGCCGGGCTGGGGCGGCGTCTGCGGCTCGAAGCGCAGCTCGCGGCTGTGCTCGTACGCGCCCTCCAGCCGCGCGTTGCAGATGGTGGCCGCGGCCCGCACCGCCTGCACGTGCTGCGGCCGCAGGCCTGGCTGCTTGCGGCCAGCGCGGATGTTGACAATCTGAACCGGTTGGCTGAAGATGACCGCCAAGCTGAGCGCCGTGCGCAACACTTGGCCGCCGCCCTCGCCGGTGCTGCCGTCGATGGTTATCATGAGTGTGGCTGGGTGAAGCGTAATATTCAGCTGTTGGCTGCTGCCTCTCAGTAGATGTAGACGCCAGAGCGAGCGGCAGGCTGTCGATGCGGGCCTGCAACGCATCGCTGATAGGCGGGGGACATGGGGCAATTATAGCATAGAAGGGAGAACGGGGAGGAACTGGGGCAATGGGGCAATTCGCTTTCTTGACAAGCTTTGTGAAGAGTTGTACACTACCAGCCAGTGATGGGTTTCACTACTCAGTCTGGAATGAACTCGTGGCGTTGAGATAGTTCAGCGCAGCACGATACGATTTCACAGTGGGTTCTGGTGGGTCAACGACTTCTTCGTCTTCCGAAGACAGGGTGGGCGAAGAGGCCAAGGAGCAGCAGGCAGGAGAATCCCCATGACAACCGCAAACAGCCACGATTTCTCTGAGACCGCCCCCTCCCCGTCTCGAAGCAACGGGGGCAAGTCCCCATCTATCGGCGACGAGGCGTTCACGTCCTCCTGTTGACGGCCTTGCTCATTGCGCTTCTGGCGTTTCTCGTCCTGGCATCGACCGAAGCTGACGAAGGGGACGTCATTGTGGCATCGGCGAATTCTGCGCAGAATTCTCACAGCGCTACTCTGTTGACCGATGGACGCGTCCTGGTGGCCGGGGGCTGGAGCGGGACCACAGCCATTGCAACCGCTGATTTGCGGGTGGACAATCCTACGCAGAACTACGGCTTGCTCTTGCGCCAGGCGTCGGCCGCGGGCTACGTGATCTACGACTTCTGCAGCGAACGCGGTGTATCGCCATGCACTGCGGCGCAAGCGCCTCAACTGACTGTGTGGTACCGTTGATGGATGAGCAATGACGAATGACGAGGAGATGGACCATGTGGCAACCAAGGATGATACGATTAGGGATGGGCGTGCTGCTGGCTCTCAGCCTGATCCGGTTCGATACAGCGCCTACGCAAAAGGTGGCGCAGGCGCAAGGGCCGGCGACCTTCGACTGCACTGCGGTGACAGAGATCCCACAGAGCGAATGCGAGGCGCTGGTGGCCTTCTACACCAGCACCGGAGGCGACCACTGGATACGTAACACCGGCTGGCTGCGAACCAACACGCCC
>JAJTXO010000009.1 GCA_021463315.1 Caldilineales bacterium
GACCGGCCACAGCGGCGCGGGCGCGGGGGGGGCTCGGTCGGAGACCGGCCACAGCGGCGCGGGCGCGGGGGGGGCTCGGTCGGAGACCGGCCACAGCGGCGTGGGCGCGGGGGGGGCTCGGTCGGAGACCGGCCACAGCAGAGGCGCACAGGCCGGCCACAGCAGCTATGGCGTGATCATCTGTCATCACTGCGGCCGGCGGGCAGCGGAGCCGGACCAGTGCCCGCAGTGCGCCAGCCGGCGCATCCGCTACCTGGGCGCGGGCACGGAAAAGATCGCCGAACAGGTCAGCGCGCTGTGGCCGCAGGCGCGCGTGGTGCGCTGGGACCGGGACGTGACGGGGGCCAAGGGCAGCCACGACGCCATCCTCGATCAGTTCGCCAGCCGCCAGGCCGATGTGATGGTGGGCACGCAGATGATCGCCAAGGGGCTCGACCTGCCGCTGGTGACGCTGGTGGGGGTGATCAACGCCGATGTCGGCCTCTATCTGCCCGATTTTCGCGCCGCCGAGCGCAGCTTTCAACTGCTGACCCAGGTGGCAGGGCGCGCCGGTCGCAGCCTGCTGGGCGGCCAGGTGATCGTGCAGAGCTATCGCCCCGAACACTATGCGATCCAGGCCGCGCGCCGCCACGACTATCTGGACTTCTGCCGCCAGGAGCTGAGCTACCGCCGCGAGCTGGGCTATCCCCCCTTTCGCCGCCTGGCGCGGCTGATCTACATCCATGCAGACCGCGAGCGGGCCAAGGCTGAGGCCGAGGCGCTGGCCCGCGGCCTGCGCTTCGCGATCCAGGAACGCGGGGCCGGCAGCGTCGATCTGATCGGCCCCGCGCCCTGCTTTTTCGGCCGGGAGCAGGGCAAATATCGCTGGCATCTGGTGGTGCGCGCCCCTGATCCGGCGGCCTTTCTGCGCACAGTTGACCTCCCCGCCGGCTGGCGCGTGGATGTGGATCCGGTCAGTCTGTTGTAGGGCACGCGTTTGACGGCACGGCTGCAACGACGTACAATCCTGGCACAACCAATGGTTCTCTCATTCACCGTATCCAAGCCTTGCGCATCTCCCGCAGCCGATGCGCCGAGATGTATGGACCCATGAGCACACCTATGAACAGTCGCATTTCTCCCCGTGATATCGCCTTGACCGCGGTCATGATCGCCCTGGTGGCGGTGGTGACTCGCTTTATGATCGTACCCGTGGGCGCGGGCTACTTCAACTTCTCCGACATGGCGGTCTATTTCGTGGCCTTCACCTTCGGGCCATGGATCGGCTTCCTGGCCGGCGGCATTGGTGCAGCCATCGCCGACCTGAGCGCAGGCTATGCAGCCTTCGCCCCCTTGACCTTCCTGGCCCACGGCTTGCAGGGCCTGCTGGCCGGCCTGCTGCTGCGCAGCCTGCCCGGAACGCTGCCGGTGCGCATGATCGCCGGCGCGGCCGTCGGCACGGTGGCTATGGCCGGCGTCTACTTCCTCGGCGAGTATTTCGGCGCCAGCCTTGGCTGGGGCGGACCGGCTCAAGCCGTCACCGAATTGCCCTTCAATCTGCTGCAAAATGTCGTCGGCGCGGCCGTGGCCATTCCCCTCTCGCTGTTGATGCGCCGCGCCTATCCGCCCATCGTCCGCTACACCGCGCGATCACAAGGGTGAGTTTGTCCACCATTCAGCTTGAGGCGTTGCGTTTCAGCTATCCGCCCGTGGTGGACCGCGGCCAGCCGATCGAGGTGTTGCGAGACCTCTCGCTGGCTGCGCCGGCCGGCCAGGCGCTGGCCATCATGGGGCCAACCAGCAGCGGCAAGACCACGCTGGCGCTGATTCTGGCCGGGTTGGCGCCCGCCCTGACCGGCGGCAGCCTGAGCGGCCGCGCATGGGTTGCCGGCCTCGACGCGGCCCAAACGCCGCCAGCCCGGCTCAGCCACACGGTGGGATTGGTCTTTCAACAGCCAGAACGCCAGCTTTTCAACATGACCGTGGCGGAGGAGATCGCCTTTGGGCTGGAGGGGCGCGCCTTGCCGCCGCAACAGATCGGCCAGCGGGTGGCCCACACTCTGGCCAGCGTGGGGCTATCCGGGCTAGAGCAGCGTGCGCCGTGGCAGCTTTCGGGCGGCCAGCAGAAACGGCTGGCCATCGCCAGCATTCTGGCCATGCAGCCGCCGATTCTGGTGCTGGATGAGCCCATGGCCGGGCTGGACCCGGCTGGCCGGCGCGAAATCGCCGCGCTGCTGGCCGAGCTCAAACGCGCCACCGGCGCCACGGTGATCGTCATGGAAAAGGACGCCGAGTTCGTCGCCCGCTGGGCCGAGCGGGTGGTGATCATGGCCCAGGGACAGATCGCGCTGGACGGTGCGCCCAGCGCGGTGTTTCAGCAAGTCGACCGGCTGCGCGAGCTGGGGGTGGCCGCGCCGCAGTTGGCCGAGCTGGCTGCCCGGCTCAGAGCCGACGGCGAAGAAGTCGCCTTCTTGACCGCCCGCGAGGGAGCCGCCTGGCTGCGCCCTCGCCTGGCGCTATCCCACGCAACGCTGCCCATCGGGGATCAGCCCCAGCCGGCCGCGCACACCGGATCTGCCCCGCCAGAGGCCAGCACCGCCGCGCCGCCGGCCATCGCGGTGCGCGAGGTGAGCTTCGCCTATCCCGGCGGCGCCCAGGCGCTGAACGGCCTGTCGCTGACGGTGCAGCCGGGCGAATTTGTGGCTGTGCTGGGCCCCAACGGCGGCGGCAAGAGCACGCTGGCCCGCCATCTCAACGGCCTGTTGCGGCCGCAGCGCGGTGCGGTGGCGCTGCATGGCCAGCCCTGCGCCGGCCGGGCGGTGGGGGAGCTGGCGCGCCATGTGGGCTATCTGTTCCAGAACCCCGATCATCAGATCTTCGCGGCTACGGTGCGCGAGGAAGTGGCCTTTGGGCCGCGCAATCTGGGGCTGGCCGGCCAGGAGTTGGCGCAGCGAGTGGCCGCTGCGCTGGCCGCGTTCGATCTGGCGGCGCTGGCCGAGACGCCGCCCGCGGTGCTGGGCTACGGCTGGCGCCGCCTGGTCACGCTGGCCTCGGTCTGGGCCATGCAGCCATCGATCTGGCTGCTGGACGAGCCGACCACCGGCCTGGACGCGCGCCTGATCGCGCTGCTGATGGAGCGGCTGCATCAACTGCACCGAGCCGGCCACACCGTGCTGTTCATCACCCACGATCTCAAGCTGGCGGCGCAGGCGCAGCGCATCGTCGGCGTCAGCCAGGGGCGCGTTGCGTTGGATGGCCCGCCGCAGACGGTCTTGGCCGACAGCGTCGCGCTGCACGCCATCGGCCTGCGCCCGCCCCCCATCGCGCGCCTGTCTGGCTTGCTGGCCGACGCCGGCTTTCCCCATCCGATGTTGGGGGTGGAGCAATTCGCCGAGGCCTGGCGCGCTCAGAAGCTGGCCAGGCCGAATTGAGGTCACCCGGGGGCGTGCAAACTGCGGCGGGATAATAACGCCAGGCTTGCCAGTGATTGACGAAGCGCGGGAGGGAGGCTATAATCCAGGCATCTGAGTAGTAACCCAGCCGAAACAATGGAGAAGCACACATGGCTTTAGAACGAGACATAACTATCAAGGCTGAGCCTGATGAGTCGCTATCGCTGCGCTATTCGATCACGAGTTACGGGACGGATTTCGATGTCGAAGGTCTTGTGCGGCGTATCTCCAGACAAGATATCTACGTCCCCCCATTTCAGAGACGTCGAGTTTGGACTATCAAGCAGGCTTCACGATTCGTGGAGTCGCTTTTGTTAGGGCTGCCAGTACCTGGTATATTTCTGTCCAAAGATGGAGAGAGCCGACACCTGGTAATCGATGGCCAACAACGGTTGCATTCTCTGGAAGATTTTTACAGTGGAATCTTTGAACCAACGGGCAGGAAGTTCGCTTTGACTGGTTTGAAGTCCCCCTTCAATGGTTTGTCATACAAGGATTTAAGGCAAGAAGACAAGCGTCGCCTCGATGATTCGATAATCCATGCGACCATAATTCGACAGGACTTTCCTGAAGATGGCAATAGTAGTATCTACTTCGTCTTTGAGCGGCTGAACACCGGCGGCACGCAGCTTCAGCCTCAGGAGATCCGAGCTGCGTTGTACCACGGTGCATTTAACGATGTCATCACCAGACTCAATGAGGATTCCAACTGGCGCGCGCTATTTGGTCCTGTACACTCTAGAAGACGTGATCAGGAGTTGATTCTTCGCTTCCTTGCACTTCATTTTCATTCCGGGGATTACCAGAAGCCCATGAAGGAGTTTCTGAATTCATTCATGGGAGGAAACCGCGACATGCAGCGCTACTCCGAAGAGACTGTAACCGAAGTCTTTCTGGAGACAGTTTCTGCGATCTACCGTTCTATCGGGAGTGCTGCGTTCAAACCTAAGCGCAATCTCAACGCTGCCATTGTGGATTCTATTATGGTGGGAGTCGCTGCGAATTTGCGCCAGGCGTCTCTTGTTCCCTTACTACTACATGAGAAGTATCAACAACTGCTTCGGAATCCCGACTATCAGCATGTAACAGAAACGGCAACGACTGATGAAGAAAACGTTCGCCGCCGGTTATCATTGGCGCGGCAAGCCTTTACGCCCGAGTAATGAACAATCCGCTCTTGTTGGATGAAAAGAAATTGATCGACAACCTGTTTCGGCAGATCACTGAATTCGATGGAGATCCATACATCGAGTCGTTGCTGACGTACTATCTCTGTGTGCGGGTTTCGGGATTTGTCGAGACTTGTGTGCGTGGTATTCTTGTCGCCTATTCGACACCTCGAGCACAGGATCATGTCCACGCTTTCGTTGTTAGCAAACTCGAAAGGTTCCCCAATCCCACCTTCGATCAAATCTGCAAAACGATTGCGGATTACAGTGATCAATGGAATCGAGATTTCAAGAACAGGATTCCTGACCGTGTGCGTGGGTCATTGAGAAGCATGAATGTAAATCGCAACCAGATCGCGCATGGTGGAACAAGTACCATCACTATTGGGCAGCTTCAGCAATACTACCAAGACATCATCCTCTTGATCACGGAACTGGAAGCGGTCTGTCAATAGTACTTTCCGCAGCTTGCCCATGCAGCAACCCCATCTCCGCCACATAACGTCGGCCACCTCGCTTGTCACCACGTCGTCGTCCATGAGCGCCATCAGATCCATAGCCGCGATCGAGAGTCGGCGAACAAGCTCCTGGCTACGAACGGATGCTTGCACGCTCAGCTTCAAGGCGGAACAAGCAAGGGAGTCCCGAGACTTGCTTCATTTGCCAGCAATCGCGGGAGGGCTGCTAACAGCAGCGGGTGTACGACCTGAAGTTGCTCAACATCTCGATCCAGGACGCCGTCAACAGATTGTCACGGACTTTGTTGAAACTGAGTTGGTTCCAGTTGGCCCTGGTTTCGCTGAAGCGTTGATGGACCACTTCATGCAGCAGAGCCACACATTCACCGCGACCAAAGACCCAGCACCTATGCAGGCATGGTCACAACGCAAGTTCGCCCAGTTGGTTGCGTCGGAACTCAAACTTGCGGGCAGGACCTTCCAACGGCTGCGGAAAGGAAGTGATCGCTGGTACACAGAGGACGCGCCGTGGGATTACGCGCATGTCCAGGCAATGAGTTGGCAAACAGGCGGCATACCCCGCATCCTGGCCTTTGATCTACACGTCCCGTTTCTCCAAGGTCAAGCAGACACAAACGCCGCCGCTGGTAGCCATGCCAGACAAGGCGGCAAGAACGTCGATATCTGCCTGCTGCACAGCAGCCCGGATCAGTACCGTTCCAAGACCCAGCGTTCCAAGATGGTGCGGGATGCTGTGCTGTACGTCGCCTTGGGCGAGCTGAAGGGCGGCATCGACCCGGCCGGCGCTGACGAGCACTGGAAGACGGCCAACGCCCACCTGGGCCGCATCCGCCGCTCCTTCGCGGACCTGCCCACCATGCCGCAGCTTTTCTTCGTCGGCAACGCCATCGAGGCCAGCATGGCCGGCGAGATCTGGAACCAACTGGAAAGCGGCGAGCTGGCCAACGCTGCCAATCTGACCGACGATCGGCAGGCGGTGGCGCTGGTGTCGTGGCTGTGCGCCTTGTAGCAATGGGACGTTGAAATGGACACAGGAAATGCAGCGGAACGTCTGGCTGGTAGCCGGACCTACGATGACCACGTTGACCACGATGACCAACGGCGCGTGCAGATCGGCATGCATGTCGAGCTGGAGCTGATCGACGAACAGGGCGCGCGCGAGCCGCTGGCTGTAGACATCGTCCCGGCGCGGGCGGCCGACCTGGCGCAGGGCTTCCTGGGCGCGAACACGCCGCTGGCACGAGCCATTCGCGGCCAGACAGCCGGCAGCACCCTGCCCTACACCATGGGCGACATCCGCCGCGTCGCTATCCTTCAGGTGACGCCCGTCCAGTCGACGGCGCCATCCGACGCCCAGGAGCGCCGGGCGGCCGTGCTGCAAAAGGCGCTCAGCGACGCCGAGCGCACCAACGCCGAGATCTTCGCCTCCTCCTTCAGCGGCAAGTGGGGCGACTACGATCCCCAGGGCATGGCCGGCTGGAGCGAGCCGTGATCCCACCCCCAAAGGATTTGACCCATGCCTGAACCGATCCTCAGCACCGCCGGCCTGACGCGCCGCTTCGGCGAAGATCTGGCCGTCGATGGACTGACGCTGGAGGTCTACCCCGGCGAGGTGTTCGGCTTCCTGGGCCACAACGGCGCGGGCAAGACCACCACCGTGCGTCTGCTGAACGGGGTGCTGACGCCCAGCGCCGGCCAGGCGCGCGTGCTGGGGCTGGACCCCATGGCCGACGGCCCGGCCCTGCGCCGCCAGACCGGCGTGCTCACCGAGACGCCCTCGTTGGATGAACGTCTGACCGCCCGCGTCAACCTGAGCCTCTACGCCGATCTCTACGGCGTGCCCAAGGCCGCGGTCAAGACACGGGTGGACGCGCTGTTGGCCGCGTTCGATCTGGCCGAGCGCGCCGACGACAAGGTGGGCGAGTACAGCAAGGGGATGAAACAACGGCTGGCCCTGGCCCGCACCGTGCTGCATCAGCCCACGCTGCTCTTTCTGGACGAGCCGACGGCCGCGCTGGATCCGGTGGCCTCCCGCCAGGTGCATGAGATGATCCAGAACACCGCGCGCGAGGGGCGCACGGTCTTCATCAACACCCATAACCTGGTGGAGGCGCAGCGGCTGTGCGACCGCGTCGGCGTCATGGAACATGGTCGCCTGGTGGCCATCGGCGCGCCGCACGATCTGGCGCGGCGGCTGGTGCGCACCCTGGCGGTGGAGTTCGAGTTGGCGCCGGACAGCACAGCGCGGGCGTTGCAGGCTCTGCAGGCTGGCCCTGGCGCGGCCAGCGCCGGCCCGCGCAACGACACAGTGATCGTCAGCGGCGCGGAACGGGAGGCGATCCCCGATCTGATCGCGGCGCTGGTCAACGCCAGCGTGCGCATCTATCAGGTGACGCTGCAGGAACCGACCCTGGAGGATGTCTATTTCGCGCTGCACAGCGCTGCGGAGGCGACTCAATGAACTGGCGAGCTGTTGGCGCGATCATGCGCAAGGATCTGCGGGTGGTGGTGCAGAACAAGGGCGTGGTGCTGCCGATCATCCTGTTGCCGGTGATCCTGTTCGTGGTGCTGCCGCTGCTGACGCTGGTGCTGCCCACGGCTATCGACAGCAGCGGCGCCAGCAGCAACGATATGCAGGAGCTGCTGGCCATGGTGTCGCCCGGTCTGCGCGCCCAACTGGAAGGGCTGGAGCCGGACGCGGCCGGCGCGGTCTTCCTCCTGGTCTATATGCTGGCGCCGCTCTTTCTGATCGTGCCGATCATGGTGTCCAACGTGATCGCGGCCGACAGCTTCGTGGGGGAGAAGGAGCGCAAGACGCTGGAGGCGCTGCTCTACACCCCCACCACCGACGGCGAGCTGCTGACCGGCAAGCTGCTCTCGGCCTGGCTGCCGGCGCTGCTGGTCTCTCTGCTGGGCTATCTGCTCTACAGCGTCACCGCCAATCTGGCGGCCGCGCGCCTGGTGGGCGAGCCCCTTTTCCCCAATCTGATCTGGACGGTGATGGTGATCTGGGTGGCGCCGGCGGCCGCAGCCTTTGGCCTGACCTCGATGATGCTGGTCTCGGTGCGGGCCAAGACCTTTCAGGACGCCTACCAGACCGGATCGCTGGTGGTGTTGCCGGTGGTGCTGCTGCTGTTGGGCCAGGCCATGGGCGTGATCTACTTCAGCGTCTGGCTTACCCTCGGTCTCGGTCTGGCGCTGTGGATCATCAGCCTGGCGCTGCTGGTCTACGGCAAACGCACCTTCCACCGCACCGAGCTGATCGCCCGGCTGTAAGACGAGTTTGACGGATCGTGCTGATGTGATATGATAGGAGCGTAGACCAAAGCACGGACGGACATAACGAAGCGGATCATGCAACTCGAGGACTGTGGAGATGGCGCGGAATAAAATCGCTTTCGGCTGGTACGGCGGCAAATTCAGCCACTTGGAATGGCTCTTGGGCCAGCTTCCGCCTGCCCATCACTATTGTGAGCCATTTGGGGGATCAGCGGCTGTCCTGCTCAACCGGGAGCCAGCCCCTGTCGAAACCTACAACGACCTGGATGGCGAGGTAGTCAACTTCTTTCGTGTGTTGCGCGATCACAAAGAAGAGTTGATCTATGCAATCGGTATGACCCCTTTCTCACGGGAGGAGTTTGTCGACGCCATCGAGACCAACGGCAACGGAACGGGGCTTCCCTCCACCGAACAGGCACGCAGGTTCTTTGTTCGCGCCAGACAAGTGCGCACGGGCCTTGCCCAGACTGCGTCGGCGGGGCGATGGGCCAATTGTCTGCAAACCAGCCGTGCGGGCATGGCTGGCGCCGTATCACGTTGGCTGGGCAGCGTGGAGGGACTGGAGTGGATCGCAACACGCCTGCTACGCGTGCAGATCGAGCATGATCGGGCGGTCAATGTTATCCAGCGCTATGACAGCCCGGACACCCTGTTTTACTGTGATCCGCCCTATCCCCACGACTCGCGCGGGGACTCTAAGGCGTACCAATACGAGATGACCGATCTCGAACATATCGAGCTGTATGAGATATTGTCAAACGTCCAGGGAAAGGTTGCGATCTCTGGATATCACGGCGCGCTGATGGACTCCCTTTACAAAGGTTGGAATAGCCATGAGGAGGGATCCAAGAAAACCCACTCGGTAAAAACAGAGCGGATGGAAGTGCTCTGGACCAACTATTGAGCCACAAGCAACTTCTCAGCCATCGGCGCCGCGGTATCATCTCAAAAAACCGGGGGCGAGACTTCCGAAGTCTGCGCAGGTTTGTTCAAAACGGGCTCACAGTCCATAAGACTTCGGAAGTCTTCCCCAATCTATTGAGATGATACAATTCACCAGTGGGCAAAACGTCTACGTCGTGAGGTTCGCCGAATTCGCACTAGGCATCCTTATTCTGTTCGGGGAGGAGGGCCGGGTCGAATTTCTTAAGGAAGTCGGCGCTGAGATGGAGCGTATCAACGCCCGCATCGAGCATCGGCGGGCCTGGGCCGATCTGCTGCGCCAAGTTTGATCGACCGAGAACGGGTCGACGCGATCGCGGCCATCCTGGGACTCTCGCCGCGCAGGCGCTTCAGATTTCACGCAATGGTCGCCTTTGAGTATACTTCGCCCACTAACTCGCAGCAACGCTTGGAGTGTACCGACCACAGCCGACGGGCCTGAAACTGTCACACGAGGAAGATATCATGAAAACCATCCTGGGATTGTTCGATCAACACACCAACGCCGCGGCCGCGGCCACGGCTGCCCACAGCGCGGGCGTTCCTGAGCACAAGATCAGGCTGATCGACAGCGCCTCGCCGGCCGACCAACTGGTAGAGCCGGGACCGCGCGACATCACCATGAAGGTCGTGCGCGGCTCCACCCTGTTGATGATCCTGATCTTCGGGCTGTTTGGCCTCTTCGCCGGCGTGGGGTCGATCTACACCTTCGGCGCCACCATCGGCATGGCCGTCGTGACCTTGCTGGTCTTCGTGGCCATCGGCATCTTCTGCGGCCTGTTCCTGGGCTGGGTCATGGGCCGCTCCGACGCCGACAACGTGGTGCAGGAGTTCCGCGAGGCGCTGCAACATGGCGACACGCTGCTGGTGGTCGAGACCGAGCAGCACGGCAAGGCTGTGGAAGCGACGATGCGCCGCCACAGCGCCCACTGGGTGGGAAGCACCAAACACGTCAACCGGCTGCAGACCACTCCCCAGCTTCACGGCGCTGACTACGCGCCGGCCGCGGCCCACTAGAGCGCCCCCTCGTTTTCGCATAACGCCTCTCAGCGCTGAGAGGCGTTTTTCGTTCCCAGACTGCGCCCGTCAGCTCGCTTCAGCCGGCTTTGGCCGCGCCCACCGGCGCTTTCCCGACGCAGACGCAGCTTGCAGCACGCCGGCCGGCGCCAGCAGCGCCAGCGTAGCCGCCGCCAGCCACAGCTCGAAAGCGGGCACGCTCAGCCGGGGATAGGGGGTGTAGGCCAGCGTCGGGCGGCTGGCCGGCAGGAGATAGGCCAAGACAACCAGCAGCGACGCTCCCGCCACCAGCCAGTCCCAGCTCCGCCACGGCTGGCGGCGATAGGTGGTGCGCCGCACCCCGCGCCCCTGCCAGGCCAGCGCGGCCAGCAACAGACCGCCGCCCCCGATGACCAGCCCCCAGCCGACCGCCGGCTGCTGCCAGAAGAGCAGCGCCAACAGCCCCGCCAGCAGCAGAACCAGCCCCAACGCCAGCGCCAGCCGCAGCCGCTGCGCCGCGGCCGGGCTGGTCTGCGCGCCCAGGCTGCCATAGCCGCGCGCGGTCATCGCCTCGGCCAGTTGCAAGGCCCGCTCCAGCCCGCCCACCAGCAGCGGCATCAGCAGCGGCAGCCCATCGCGCAGGCCGCGCACCTGATGGCCGCGCATCCGCTGTGCATCGCGGATCTGATAGAACTGCTCCAGCGTGGCCGGCACGAAGGAGACGGCGATAGAGATCACCACCGCCACCGGATAGAGCGCGCGCGGGATCATGCGAATCAGCGCATGGGTGGGCAGCGCCTGGTAGAGCACGTTGAACGCGGCCAGAAAGCCCACCAGCACCAGGCCGTTGATCATGCCAAAGACCAGCCCCTCCAGCGTGATCGCGCCGCCCAACAGCGGGATGCCGGCCGGCAGGGTGAACAGCACCGTCTGGCCGAAGTGGGCCGTGGCGGCGTTGAACAGGGCCGAGAGCGCCACGATGAACAGCGCCAGGCGCAGCAAAGGCAGCGGCAACGCCGGCGCCTCGGTCCGGCTGCGCAGCGTTCGGCTGACCACGGCAATGCAGAGCAGAAGCAGCGCCAGGTAGAACGGGTTGCGGGTCAACGACAGCGCAGCGATCGCCGCCGCCAGCCAAGCGATCCACGCGCCAGGGTGCAGCCGCCTCACCGCGACGCTCCTCCCCCGGTCGGGTACGCCGCCGCTCTGCCGGTCGAGTACGCCGCCGCTCCGCCGGTCGGGTACGCCGCCGCTCTGCCGGTCGAGCTAAACGCTGCGTTTATGCCGTCAGCCGTATCGAGACCCCCCCCGCCTCCGCCGGTCGAGTAGGCAGCCGTATCGAGACCTCCCCCGCCTCCGCCGGTCGAGTACGCCGCCGCTCCGCTGGTCGAGTAGGCTGCCGCAGCCGTATCGAGACCCCACGGCCGATACTCGAAATCAAAGCGCTGCCGGAACCGGCGCAGCGCGCGCAGCGTGGCCGCGCCGAAGACCACCATCAGCAGCACATTGCCGGCCACCGCGAACAGGTCCCACAGCAGCGAGGTGGCCACGTAGTAGACGGCATAGCGCCGCACAGCCTCCGCCAGCCCTGCGCCAGCCTGCCAGTATTGATCAGCCGGGCCGACCATGTAGGGCCAGAACCAGAGATTGATCACCACGCCGAAGAAGAGGCCGCCCAGGCCAGCCAAGACCGCCAGCAGCCACAGCTCCCGCCGGCTGCCCGGCCGGCCGCGCATCAGGCGCAGCGGCAGCCATGCCAGCGGCGCCAACAGCCCCATCCAGCCGGCCGTGAACATCTGGCCCGGCAGCCAGGGGCCGATGCCGCCGGTGATCAACGCCGACACCAGCAGCGTCAGCGCGCCCATCAGAAAGCCCAAGCGCGCGCCGAAAACGTAGCCGGTCAGGATGATCAGGAAGAAGACGGGGGTGAAGCCGCCCGGCCCAGGGATGCTGACCTCCACAAAGCGCAGCACCGAGTTGATCGCCACCAGCACCCCCAGCAGGGCGATGGTCTTGGCGCTGACCGTCTGGCCCTGCACCTCGAACAGCAGCGCCAGGAAGCAGAGCGCCACCAGCACCGTCATCATCAGCGGCGTGTTGACGGCTGTCGCCGCGCCCTGCTCCGGCTGGATGGCGGCGCGGATGAAGGGGTGCAGCAGCGCCAGCAGGCCGATGCCGGCCGTCAGGCCATAGATCGCGCCCGAGAGCCAACGCGCAGACCCGGCTGGCCGGTGATCGGTGATCGGTGACCCTGGCTCGCCGGTTCCGTGGATAGGCGAGCGGTGAACGGTCAACGGTAGCGCGCCAGCCCGCAGCGCGCGCAGCCGTCCGCGCCAGCCCGCCAGCGCGCCGGCCCGCAGCGCGCGCAGCCAGCCATAGCCGACAGCCAGCAGCGCAGTCCACAGGCCCAGCGCCAGATTGTCGGGACGGGTGGTGGTGACCAGCGCCGCATCCCCCGGCCAGCTCGGCGCGTTGCCCGCCGCGGGATCCAGGCGCGGCGGCAGCGCCGGATCCTCGCTGCGATAGCGGCCGGAGGCTGCGCGTGCGACCGGCGCGGCGGCCGCTACAGCCTGGGGCGTCGCGGTCGGGCTGGCGGTGGGCGTCGTCTCCGGGACGGCCGCGGCCGGCTGCGGGCTATCGACAGGCTCCGGCGTGGCGGTGGCCGGTGGGGTGTCGCTGGGCGTTGGCGTGGCCGCGGCCAGCGTTGGATCGGGCAGCGCGGCCAGCAGGGCCGGCGCGGCGGCGGTCGCTGTGGGCAGCGCGCTGGGCGTGGCGGTCGCGGTGGGTGTTCCGGTCGGCGTCCCCGTGGGCGTGGTCGAGGGGGTCCAGGACGGCGTAGCTGTCGCCGTGAAGCTGGGCAGCGCGGCCAGCGTCGTGGGCGAGGGGAGCGGCGTCCAGGTGGCCGTGGGCAGCGGCGTGTTGGTGGGCCACGGGGTCCAGGTGGCCGTGGGCGGCGGCGTGTTGGTGGGCACAGCCGTCCAGGTGGGGGTGGCCGTGGGCGCCGCGCAGATCTGATCGAAGGTATAGAGCGGCGGCGCGGCCCCCTGCGCCACCGTGCCCGCGCCCCAGGCCCACCCCTCCACCGCGCCGGCGCGCACGATGTAGCTGCTGGCGCCCAGGTTGGAGTAGAGCCACTGGCCCTCTTGCAGGTGGTTGTAGGACCAGTAGACGCAGGGCGAGCTCATGCATTCGCACCAGCAGGGCTGGCCGGGGAAGTTGCAGCCCTGGTTGTCGATCTTGCACACCGCGCCCCCCATGGGGCTGTACTCGATCAGCACATCGAAGCCGGCGCTGGTCAGCACCTCCTGGCCGGTGGCCTGGCCATCCGCGCCCAGGTCGACGCAGGAGGTGTAGACCACGCCATCGCCGAAGTCGACGACGATGCCGGCGCGGTTGCCCTGCTCCGGCCCCTGCGCCGCCGCCCCTGTCGCCGCGACGATCAGCAGCAGCAGCGCCCCCACGAGGGCGCGCCGCCACCTCCGGCGCCCCGCGGCCCGGCCCTGATCGTGCGGCGAAAGGGGAAACATCATCATATCCACGCGGTAGGGGTTTGAATGCGGCATTCAAACCCCTACGGGACCCCATCATCACCAGCGCAGGCCAATCGGCAGGAACCAGGTCTGCGGCTGACGGATGGGCAGCGGCCGATTGGTCAAGCCAGACAGCGCCTGGTAGGTGGAGAAGGGATCGTTGGGCCCAGAGAAGCCGGGGAAGCCGCCGGCCGGGCTCTGCATGGCCAGCAGCGTCTCGACGGGGGTGCGCAGCGTCAGCGCGCTGGAGGGGGCGCCGTCGTCCCAGGTGGTCCACTGGAGATCGCGCGGGTTCAGGCCGTAGGCGGCCAGCCCTTGCAGCGCCAGGCCGGTGGAGCCGGGGTCGCTGGCGCCGGTGTAGCCGGGGAAGCCGCCGTCGTCGTTCTGCTCGTCGTGCAGAAAGTCGAGGCCCCCCTGCACGGCCGCCTGGTCCAGTGCGACGCGCGCCGCGGCCAGCGCCTGCAACGCCAGCCCGGTGCTGTCCACATCGGCCTCGGCGGCGTTGGCGCCGAAGCCCCAGCCGCCGCCCGTGGCCGCGATGCTGATCAGCCGCTGCGTCGCGGCCGGGGGAATGGGCTGGCGCGCGGCCGCCAGGCCCAGCATGGCCAGGGACTGATCCCAGACGCTGCCGCCGCCATACTGGCCGGTGGCTGGCTGGTAGAAGCCCTCGATGGCGGCCACCAGATCGACGCCGCCGAAGCTGCGCGGGTTGGCGCGGCCCGCGACCGCGCCCACGGCCAGCTTGCCCGCGGCCGATGCGCCCTGGGCGGCGTAGGCCGGCGCCTGCGCGGCTAGGTAGGTCAGCGGGGTGTTGCTGCCCACGGCGAAGCTGTTGGGATCGCGCCCGGCCAGCGCGATGGCCAGCACCGCGTCGATGGTGGCGCCGGGGTTGAAGCCGGCAAAGCTACCATCAGGCTGCTGCTGGCTGGCTACCCAGCTCAGCCCGCGGCGCAGCGCCACCGCCGGGCTGAGGTAGGGGAAGGGCTTGCCGGTAAGGCCCGGCACAGACTGCTGGGTAGCGAACATGTCCGCGGGCGGATCGATGTAGACGAACGCGCCGTTGGGCAGTTGCTGGCCCAGCAGGAAGTCCAGCGGGCTGGCCGTGCTGACAGCCCAGCCCGCGGCCAGGGGATCCTGCCCGGCCGCCACGATGCTCTGCATGGCAAAGGCGGTGGAGTTGGTGTTGCTGGCCACGCCCCAGGGCTGTTCGGGGGAGGCGGCGAAGCCGGCGTTGCCGTTGGTGAGCTGCACGCTGCGCAGGTAGGCCAGGCCGGCGACGACGGCCGGCTGGCTGGCCGGCGCGCCCGCGGCCCGCAGCGCTTGCAGGGCCAGCGCGGTGCTGTCGGAGTCGCTGGCGATGCCGGCCGCCCAGCCCCAGCCGCCGTTGGGGTTGGCCTGGCTGGCCAGGCGCGTCACGGCCGCGGCCGGCACAGCCTCGCCCGCGGCCCGCAGGCCCAGCATGGACCAGGCCTGATCCATGTTGTTGAGGCCGTAGGCGCCCGTGCCGGGGGTGTAGCGGCCGTTGATGACAGCCACCAGGTTGACGCCGCCGAAGCTGCGCGGGTCCTGGCCGGCCGCGGCCGCGGCCGCGGCCAGCTTGCCCGCGGCGGCCGCGCTGGCGCCCGAAAAGGCGGCGGCGTTGGCCGCGGCGTAGTCCACCAGCGAGGCGCCGCTGGCGCCGGTCCAGGCGGCCGGGCGCTGGTTGGCGGCGGCCGCGGCCAGGATCACATCGGCCGTGGCGCCGACGTTGTTGCCGAAGCTGCCGTTGGCGTTTTGCTGGGGGCGCATCCACTGCAGGGCCGCGCTGGCGGAGAGGATCGCAGGGGTGATCTCGGCCGGCTCGCTGCCGCTGCCGCCCCAGGCCCAGCCCTCCACCGCGCCGTCGCTGAGGGTCGAGGCGCCCGCGCCCACCATGTAGCCTTGCCAGTCATCGCCGTCCCAGAACTGATAGCCCCAGAAGGTGTTGGCGTTGCAGAAGCAGTTGGTGGCGGGACAGCCGACCCCCTCGATGGCGCAGACCGCGGTGCCGAAGCTGAAATCGACCGTGGTCACGTCCAGCCCGCTGCGCTGAAGCGCCTGCAGGCCGCTGATGGTGGCCTCCGGAAAGGCGACGCGGCGGACGATGGTGCGGCCATCGCCCAGATCGACCACGATGTCGGCGGTGTTGAGGGTGTCGTCGGGCGCGTTCGTGGGGCCATCGCCGGCGGCCGCCACCGGCGCGGTGGAAAGCAGCAGGGACAGCAAGAGCAGCAGGCTGAGCAGCGTGGCCAGCGTGGCTGGCCGTGGTTGACGGTGAGAGGTGTTGTTCATGGTATCGATTCAAACTCCGTAGCTGTATCATCTCAAAAACCGGGGTCGAGACTTCCGAAGTCTGCGCAGGTTTGTTCAAAACGAGCTCACAGTCCATAAGACTTCGGAAGTCTTCCCCAATCTAAAGAAAAACGCCCGACGGGCAATCGTCGGGCGTTCATTGTCGGTGGCCTAAGCGGGGCCTGGGTGGTGACAGGGCTGGCGCTTGGTGTTCACGGCATAGTTCCGCCTTCCTTTCCATCGAAGGAGTGTAGCGGGCGTTCAGTGGCGGTCGTCCTGGCTTATGGAGCGTTGCAGCGCCCAGGTGGCAACACGCAGGGATCGATTTCGAGCGATCCTTGCTGCTTGCGACCTGCGACTGCAACCGCGCCAATCACAGTTGCGCGACAGCGCCGGACTGACCCCCGCGGGGGTGTCACCGGCTTCGCCAAGCCTTACAGGCTTATCTCTGGCATCCGGGCCAAAGATTCCACTGACGGCCAAAGGGTTCGATTGTTAAGTGCAGCGCGGGCTGACGAGGCGCACTATAGCATAGCCTGATCAGACTGTCAAGGTATTTTGGACGTAACTGCTCATCCCAAGACTTCGGAAGTCGCCGCAGCACTCAAAAGGACGCTGTTTCGTGTGAAAGGCCCGATTCAACCCGGATGCGGCGACTTCCGAAGTCCTTCAGTCGCGCCGGCCTGAGTAGTGATTTTTGGACAGCCTCAGATGGCGGCGTTGTTGCGATCGGTGTTGATCTCCTGGAAGCGACCGGTGACCATGTAGATCACCCGCTCGGCCAGGTTGGTGGCCAGATCGCCGAAGCGCTCCAGCTCCCGCGCGGCCCGCAGCGCCTCATAGGAGGCCTCGATCTTGTCTGGGGTGCGCGCGTTGGCCATGTGCGTCATGATCTGGCTGAAGACGTGGGCATAGAGCGCGTCCACCTCGTCGTCCTGCTTAGCCACGGCCAGCGCCAGGTCGATGTTGTCGTGGGCATAGGCGGTCATGGTTTGATTCAACATGCGGCCCACCTGCACCCCCATCTGATGCAGCTCGGCCGGACGCGGGATGTCGGGCGACAGCACCATGTGCGGCACCACCTTGGCGATGCCCTTGGCCTGGTCGCCCATCCGTTCCAGGTCGATGATCATGTTCATCACGGTGACGATGGAACGCAGATCGCGGGCGGCCGGCTGCTGGGTGACGATCAAACCGAAGCATTTTTCCTCGATCTCGAAACGGGCCAGGTTGACCTCGTTGTCCAGGGCAAAGACGATGCGGGCCTGTTCGGTGTCCAGGCGCTCCAGCGCGCCCATCGCCACCTGCAATTGATGCTCCACCATGCGGCTCATCTTCAACACGTCGCCGCGCAGCTCTTCCAGTTGTTGGTCGAATCGTAGACGAACTCTCATAGATTACCTCGATGTTGCTTCTCAACGTTTCTTCACACCCGCGCTGTGATCAGCCGCGTCGGCCCGTGATGTAGGCCTCGGTCAACTCCTGCTTGGGGGCGCTGAAGATCAACTCGGTGCGGTCGAACTCGACCAGACGCCCCAGCCAAAAGAAGCCGGTCCAATCGCTGGCCCGGGCCGCCTGTTGCATGTTGTGGGTGACGATCACGATGGTGTAGTTGGCCGCCAACTGGCCCATCAGATCCTCGACGCGCAGGGTGGCCACCGGGTCCAGCGCGGAGCAGGGCTCATCCATCAGGATCACCTCCGGCTGCACCGCGATGGCGCGGGCGATGCACAGTCGCTGCTGCTGGCCAGGGTTGAGCGTCTGCGCGGGATCCTTGAGCCGATGGCGCAGCTCCCCCCACAGGCCAGTGTCCTCCAGGCTCTGCTGCACGATCTGGTCCAGGCTGTTGCTTCTGGCCCTGCCCAGGATGCGCGGCCCATAGGCGACGTTGTCGAAGATGCTCTGGGGAAAGGGGTTGGGTCGCTGGAAGACCATGCCGATCCGCTGGCGCAGGGCGACCACATCCACATCGGGCGCATAGATGTTTTCGTTGTCCAGCAATACCTGGCCTTCGGCGCGCGTGCCGGGAATGGTGTCGTTCATGCGGTTCAGGCAGCGCAGAAAGGTCGATTTTCCGCAGCCTGAAGGCCCAATCAGCGCGGTGATCTGCCGCGCACGGATGGGGATGTTCAGGCCGTTCAGCGCCTGAAAGCTGCCATAGTAGAAATTGAAATCGCTGACTTCGATCTTGTTCTGCATGGGGATGGGGAGTTGGGAATAGGGAGTGGGGGATGGGGAGTTGGGAATGAGGAGTGGGGAATGGCGGGCGTTAGCCGAAGCGGCCGGTGATGTAGTCCTCGGTGCGTTTATCCTGGGGATGCAGAAACAGCCGCTCGCTTTTGTCCACCTCGACCAGCTCGCCGTCCAGCATGAAGCCGGCCCGGTCGGCCACTCGGGCCGCCTGCTGGGCGCTGTGCGGCACCATGATGATGGTATAGCGCTCGCGCAGTTGCCGCAGCGTCTCCTCGACCATGCTGGTTGACAACGGATCAAGGCCAGAGGTAGGATTGTCCAGCAGGATCACCTCCGGCTCCAGGGCCAGGCTGCGCGCCAAGCAGAGGCGCTGCTTTTGGCCGCCAGAAAGGGCCATGGCTGAGCTGTCCAGCCGGTCCTTGACCTCAGTCCAAAGGGCTGCCTGCTGCAAGGATTGCTCGATCCGTTCGTTCAGCACCCGCTGATCGCGCATCCCGGCCATCTGCAAGCCATAGATCAAATTGAAACGAATCGAGCCTGGCAACGGCGTGGGAACCGCGAAAACCATGCTGATGCGCCGGCGCAGGTCGAAGACATCCACCGAACGGCCGAAGATATCGACGCCGTTGAAGGCGATGGAGCCGCGGAAGATGGCGTTCTCGCTCAGGTCCGATAGCCGGTTCAGCAGACGCAGCAGGGTGGTCTTGCCGCTGCGGGCCGGCCCGAACAAAATGAAGAGCTCGTTGGGCAGCACGTCGAGAGAAACGTTGCGCAGCGCTTCGGTTTGATCGTCGTAGGTGTAGGAAACGCCTTGAATCGATAGCTTGGCTTGCATGGTCTCACCAATCGCGCCGCCGCCGCATGGTGGTGCGCACGGCTGTCGCCAGCAGGGTCAGCGTCAGGGTGATCAACAGCAGCACCAACGCGGTGCCGTACTGGATGCTCAGCGGCATCCCAGGCACCTGGGTCGCGATCACATAGAGATGATAGGGCAGCGCCATGGTTTGATCGAAGACGGAGGTGGGCAGGGTCGGCACGTAGAAGGCAGCCACGGTGAAGAGAATCGGCGCGGTCTCGCCAGCCGCGCGGCTGAGCCCCAGGATCATGCCGGTCAACATGCCGGGCAACGCGTGGGGCAGCACCTGATGGCGGATGGTCTGCCATTTGCTGGCCCCCAGGCTCAGGCTGACCGTGCGGAACTGCTGGGGCACCGCGTGGATCGCCTCCTCGGCCGTGCTGATCACCACCGGCATGGTCATGATGCCCAGAGTCAGCGAGCCGGCGATGATCGATGTGCCAAAGCCGGCGGCCAGCACAAAGGCGCCCAGCCCAAACAGGCCATAGACGATGGAGGGGATGCCAGCCAGGTTGACGATGGCCATGCGGATGGTGCGGGTCAGCCGGTTATCCTTGGCATATTCGGCCAGATAGATGGCCGCCAGGATCGAGACCGGCATCGACACCAGCGCCGTGCCCATGGTCAGAATCAGCGTGCCGACGATGGCCGGCATGATGCCGCCCTCTTTCATGCCGCCGCGCGGCATGGCGGTCAGGAATTCCCAGTTGATGGCGCCGATGCCGTTGAGGATCAGATAGCCAATGATGGCAACCACAGGAACGAAGACCAACACCGCAACCCCGGTGATGATGGCCACTGCCAGGCGCTGGGTCTGCTGGCGACTCATAGCCGTCCTCCCTGGTTGCGCCGGCTGCCGTTGACGCCCACCAGCCGGGTGGCCAGCCAGTTGACCGTGAAGGTGATCAGGAAGAGGATCAGACCGATGCCGAAGAGCACGTTGTAGTGCAGGCTGCCTTGCGCGACCTCCCCCATCTCCGCGGCGATGGTGGCGGTCATGGTGCGCACAGGGCTGAAGAACATCGCCAGGCCGAAGTTGGGGATGTTGGCTGCGTTGCCGGTGACCATCAACACGGCCATGGTCTCACCGATCACCCGCCCGATGCCCAGCATGACCGCGATCACCAGACCAGAGCGGGCCGCGGGCAACACCACGCGCCAGATGGTCTGCCATTGGGTGGCGCCGATGGCCAGCGACCCATCGCGATATTCCTTGGGCACCGCGTAGAGCGCGTCCTCCGAGATGCTGATGATGGTGGGCAGCGACATGTAGGCCAACACCAGGGAGCCGGTGAACGCGGTCAGGCCTGTGGGCGCGCCCATCTGCTGGATAATAGGAGCCAGCGCCACCCAGCCCAGAAAGCCCAGCACGATGGAAGGAATGCCGGCCAGGATTTCGATCAGCGGCTTCAAAATCTCCCGCAGCCAGAGCGGCGCGATCTCCCCCAGGTAGATCGCGGCCACGATACCCAAGGGCACGGCGATGATCACCGCGCCGATGGTGACCAGAAAAGTGCCCACCAGCAAGGGCAGCAAGCCATATTGATCCTCGATCGGGTACCACCGCGTGCCGAAGAGCTGGCGCAGCGGGATGTCCAGAAAGGTGTTGATCCCCTCGCGCAGCAGGAAGAAGAAGATCAGCGCGACGATGACGATGACAGAGATCCCAGCCAGCCAGATCAGCAGCTCGATGGCGGCTTCGCCGCGGCGCCGGGCCGGTGGGCTCGAAGGGGTGGGTGGGGCCGTGGTCATGGGTGATCACTCCTGCGGCAGCGGCACAAAGCCCAGCTCGGCAACGATCTGCTGGCCGGCCGGGCCAACGATCCACGCGATGAACTCGGCAATGCTGCCGGTGGGCTGGCCTGCGGTGACCATGTACAGGCCGCGTGCGATGGGGTAGGAGCCGTCGGCGCCGCTTTGCACCGTGGGCAGCACGAAGGGTCCGGCCGCGTCCTGGGCGACCGCGATGACTTTCTCGTGCTCGGTGATATAGCCCAGGCCGTCGTAGCCGATGGCATGAGGGTTGCGCTGGATTTCGCTGGTGATGCCAACCGAGGAGGGCATCAGCATGGTCTGCGGCGCGAAGATATCGCGGTTGTCGCTCTCCCCGCGGCGCACCACCTGGTCGAGGAAGTAGACGTGGGTGCCCGAGTTGGTCTCGCGCGAGACCAGGATGATGGCGGCGTCCTCGCCGCCCAGCTCCCGCCAGTTGGTGATCCGGCCCGTGTAGATGTCGGCCAACTGGCCGATGGTCAACTGGCTGACCGGGTTGGCCGGATTGACGATGATGGCCAGCGCGTCGATGGCCACCAGATGCTCCATCGGCTCGAAGCCCTTGGCGCGGGCCTGCTCGATCTCGTCTTCCTTCATCTCGCGCGAGGCGTTGGCGATATCCACCGTGCCGTTGATCAAGGCTGCGATGCCGGTGCCGGTGCCGCCGCCCGTGACCGCAATGGCCGCTTCCGGGCGCTCCACGCGATAGGCTTCGGCCCAAGCCAGGGCCAGGTTGACCATGGTGTCCGAGCCTTTGTTCTGCAGCGCGCGCTGGCTGGCGTCTGCGCCGGCCGCGGCTGGGCCCGATGGACGCGAGCAGCCCGCGCCCGTCGCCAGCAAGAGCAGCAGGGCCAGCGCCGTCAGCGCTGTCGATCGCGGAACAGGGATCATGGGGGTGCTTTTCCGTAGGGGGAGAGGTGAATTTCGTCTGAGGACTGGCTGTCCTGGGGGAATTGTAGCGCATGTCACAAGAATCGCCAAGTGCGCGGGACAAAAAACCCAGCACCCGCCGGGATGCCTTGCATCTGATCGCAACCCAACCCATGACTTTCCCGCTTTATGAACGGGCATGGTATAATGGCGCCGCCCGATTAGTTCTTATTGTTATCAACAAATTAGCCGAAACGCATTGACTGCACTGGATACATCTCAATACATTGGGGAAGACTTCCGAAGTCTTATGGACTGTGAGCCCGTTTTGAACGAACCTGCGCAGACTTCGGAAGTCTCGACCCCGGTTTATTGAGATGACACACACACTGCACTGTAAAGAAAGTTCTTGCGCGCTGTCACCCTGAGGCTCGGC
>JAJTXO010000090.1 GCA_021463315.1 Caldilineales bacterium
GGGCTCTCCTCGCCCCAATCCAGGTTGGGGTCGGGATCGTTGCGCACCAAGGCCGGCTGGCCCGCCAGATCAGGATTGGCGAAATACTCGGCCATCCAGGCGTCTCCGTCCAACGCCAGCGGCTCGTCGGTTGCCTGCCCCGCGGCAATGGGGGTCAGATCAGCCTCGTCAGCCTCAGGGGTGGCGGTGGGCACGGCCGCGACCACCGACGAGCCCTCGGCCGGCCGCAGAACACGAAAGGCGCGGCTGGCCTGCTGGCCCGAATCCAGGCCGCGCGCCAAGAAGATGGTTCGGCCCTGAGCCAGGTAGGGGCTGGCCTCTAACAGCAGGTTGAGGTTGCCATCGCCATCGGCCGCATCGACCCGCAGGGCGTTGGCTTCGTCGCAAGCTGCGTCGTCCGGTGCGTTCAGGCAGATGGCCACCTTTTCCCTGGGCTGCCAGCCGCTGCTGGTCACAGCCACCTTGGCCGCGTCATCCACCGCGGCCGCGGCTGGGGCGATGCGCAGCACAGGCTCTGACTGGGGCGCGCCGCGGCGCAGCAGGAAGAAGAGCGCCGCCAACAGCACGCTGACCATGACAAGGCCGATCAGAAGCAAGAGCCAGCGGGGAAGCGAACGGGGGCGAACAGTTGGAGTTGGAGAGGTCATGGGTTGTTTCGTGGGTCGAAGACTTCGGCGGCGCCGGATGCCGGCACGCCCTCCGCGGCGATTATAGCATAGGGGCCTCAAAATGTCAGGCTGCACACGCCGTAACTTCCCGGAATATATTGACAACTGGGCAAAAGAGATTACAATGCGGGCGTGCCTGGGCCAGGCCCAGGCGCCAACACTGTCTCCAACCATCTCAACCATGCATGTTCTGGTGGTGCATTCCGAGCCGCGGTTCTTCCACGAAGTCAAGGTGCTTCTTGCTCAGCAAGAGGTCGCTGTTGCCTACCTGCCAGACCTGAGCAATCTCCACCACTGGCAGTTGGAGGCGCAATTCCCCGACCTGATTGTTCTCGAACAGGGCTGTTTGGCGACGGGCGGCGAACAGTTGGGCGCCGCATTCAGCCGCAGCTCGCGCTTGCCGATCGTCTTTCTGACCTCGGCCGACAGCCAACGGATCAGCAGCGGCGAAGAGCGGCAGCGTTTGGCCGATCTGCTGGCCTACATGCAGAGCCAGAGCGGGCGTGTACGGGCCGCGCAGGTGATTCAGGTGGGGCCGATGCGCTTCCATACTGGCCGCATGCGGGTGACGATGGGCGATGGCTGGATCAAGCTGCCCCCGATTCAGTTCCGCATCCTGCGTCAATTGGCGCTCAACGCCAATGCCGTGGTGTCACATCACGATCTGGCTAGCGCAGTTTGGGGCCCTGAAAACGCCGATGACGAAACCAAGCGCGATCTGATCAAGGTACACATCGTCCAGTTGCGTCGCACGCTGGGAACACCGTTCAAGAACTATATTCAGGCGGTGCGCGGCCAGGGCTATGTTCTGGTAGATCCGGAATCTGAAGAGTGATTGTGGTGTCATCTCTTGGGGAAGACTTCCGAAGTCTTATGGACTGTGAGCTCGTTTTGAACAAACCTGCGCAGACTTCGGAAGTCTCGACCCCGGTTTTTTGAGATGATACAGATTGTGCAACTCGTGAGGTCCGGTGCGCCCGCACCGACTGTTACCCGCTTGCCCGCGCCAGCCAGCGATCGAACGATGGACCTGAGCATCGGGCCTGCTGTGCCCTATGGCGCCGAGGATCTGGAACGATGAGTGTGGCTGCTTGCCCCTTGTGCGATGTCAATATCCCCATCCCGCGCAGTCTGTTGGTGGGAAGCATGCTGTTCTGTCCACGCTGCGACTGTCTGCTGCAGATTGTCTCGCTGGAACCGCTGGAGCTCGACTTTCCGCTGGAGCTGGATGCAACCGCCGACGAGCCGAAGCTAGGCCGGCGCGGCCGGCGCAACAGCAAGCTCACCACGCCCGGCCGAGAAAACACCCCCTGAGCTGCGCGGCGGCCAGCCGGATCATGCGCCGGGGAAGGCCGCCGAAGGGTATGGGGCGAGACTTCCGAAGTCTGCGCAGGTTTGTTCAAAACGAGCTCACAGTCCATAAGACTTCGGAAGTCTTCCCCTATTGAGATGATACCCGCCGAAGGCAAAAAAAAGCGGAGCTGATAGCTCCGCTTTTTGTTGTGCCAGGTTTCGCCCCCCAAGAATGGGCTTGACGCCCTGGCGCGATGGCTACGACCCGATCACTCAATCATCGTCATCGTCGTAGTCGTAATCATCGTCGAAGTCGTCGTCGAAGTCCTCGAATTCCTCAAGTTCCTCGTCATCGCTCCAGTCCTCGTCCTCGTATTCAAAGAACTCGAACACGGAACCGGGCGCGTTGCACTCTGTGCAGCGCTTGGGACGGCGATTGGATGGGCCTTCCTCGATGTAGCCACAGTCCATGCACTCCCATTCGCCTTCCAGAACTTCGACGTCTCTGGCCTTTGATAGAGACATGTGTGCCTTCTCCTGCTGAATGTGTACTGAACGATTGCCAAGACAGCCGCAGTATAGCACTCTCAAGAACGGCTTGTCAATACAAGTTTTGGTGAAATTTCGGTTAAACTTCGGTTAACTTTTCCGCTTGGCGCCAGGGATTGCGCCGGGTCGCGGCCAATCCCAGCACCGCGCCGAAGACCAGATGGCCCGCCAGCAGGGCAAGCGAGCGCCACACGGCATGCACGGCCGGGCTGAGCCACGACAAAACCAGCACGGTGGCCGTGATCCAGGTCACAAAGCCGAAATAGATGGCGATGATCAACAGCGACGGGGTGTCCAGCGGCTCCTGCGCGGTGGCATAGAGCGCGCCCAGCAGTCCGCCCGTCAGGAGCATCACCGCCAGCCCCAGATAGCTGAGCGCGCCCGCCATGCCGGCTGGAATCGGCTGCACGCCCAGGAAAAAGCTGCCAGCCGCGTTGACTGGCGTCCAAAACCCCTGGCCCGCGGCCGCGGACAGCGCGCCGGAGGTCAGCGCCAGCGCGAGGCCGCCGACCATGCCGGCCACAAAGCCCTGGCGGGCGGTGAGAATCTCGCTTCGTGTGCGACGTTGATGATGTTCGACAGTCATGGGTCAGCTCGTCTCCTCTTGCCAATCGTCGAAGCTGGTCGCCTCGAAGCCGCCGGCGCCGTCGGGCAGAATCTGGCGCACCCGCAGCTCGGCCGCGTGCAGCAGGCGATCGCACGTCTCTGCCAGTTGGGCGCCCTGCTCGAAAAGCGCCAGCGCCCGGTCCAGCGGCAGCTCGCCGCTCTCCAGCTCACGCGTGATGCGCTCCAGTTGTTCGTAGGCTTGCTCGAAGGTCAGTTCTTGCATGATGTAGCTTTCTCTGAGGCAATCCGGCGGAGTGCGTTACGGCGCGGTGACCGCGCCGCTGAATTCGCCGTCGGCGACGACGATGCGCAGCGCGTCGCCGGCGGTCACGGCCTGCGTGGAGGTCACGATCTGGTTGGTTGGCTGACGATAGACGATGGCATAGCCGCGCTGCAAGACCGCGCGCGGGTCCAGGTTGGCCAGCCGCGCCTGCAGGCCAGCCAGCTCAACCCGGCGCAGCGCCAGCCGGTGGCGCATCTGCCGCTGCATGGCCAGGTGCAGATCGTCCACCTGTTGGCGGCGACCGGCGATCTGCACAGCCGGCGAGAGCCGCGTCATCAGCCGCTGGCTGTGGACCAGGCGCTGCCGATCTCGGGCGATCTGCTGCCCGATGGCCAGCGCCTGGCGGCCGCGCAGACTGCGCACCTGGCCGGCCAGCTTCAGCCGGTCGGGAGTGGCGGCCGCGGCCGCACCGGTCGGCGTGGGCGCGCGCAGGTCAGCCGCGAAGTCGGCCAGGGTGAAATCGGTCTCGTGGCCGACGCCGCTGATCACCGGCCGCGCGCTGGCCGCGATGGCCCGCGCCACCCGCTCGTCGTTGAAGGCCCACAGCTCCTCGATGGAGCCGCCGCCGCGCGCCACCAGGATCAGATCCACCGGTTCGACCCCCACGCGCCAGGCGTTGAGCAGCTCGATGGCGGCGACGATCTGGGCCGGCGCCTCGATGCCCTGCACCAGCGTGGGGGCCAGCAGCACCTCTACGGACGGATAGCGCAGCGCCAGCGTGCGCAGGATATCGCGCAGCGCGGCCGCGCGCGGCGAGGTGACCACGCCGATGCGTTGCGGCCAGGCCGGCAGCGGCCGCTTGCGCGCCGGGTCGAACAAGCCCTCGGCCGCCAGCCGGGCCTTGAGCGCCTCGAACTCCTGATAGAGCCGGCCCACGCCGGCCAGCTCCAGCAGATCTGCGTAGAACTGCACCCGCCCCTGGCCTTCGTAAAACGAAACATAGCCATGCACCAGCACCTGCTGGCCGTTCTGCGGCAGCCGCGCCAACCGCTGGGCGTCGTTGCGCCACATGACACAGGAGAGCAGGGCGCGGTCGTCCTTGAGCGTGAAGTAGCAGTGGCCCGACGGTGCGCGCGTGAAGTTGCTGATTTCGCCGTTCAGCCAGAGATTGCGCAGGCTTGGCTCGCGCTCCAACAGCGTTTTGAGCTGGCTGACCAGTTGAGTGACGGTAAGTGGAGGCATGGCGTGGCAGTTGTCAGCCGGCGGCTGATGGATCGGTCTGCGTCTGGCCAGGGCTGGCTGCAGGCGCCAGCCGTTTGGCTTCGATGGTGGGAGGTATGAGCAGCGGCAACGCGCCCGGCTGCACCGTGATCTCCAGCGGTGTGACGCCGAAAGGCTCGGCGTCCACATGCACCGCCTGGGGCCGCGCGGCGTCGATCTGCACGCGCGCGGCCTGAGCATAGCGCGCGTTGGGATCGGATGGGCGTTGGCTGGTGAGCAGCCGCGCCACCGTGCTGGGGCCGTTCCACAGGGTGATGCCGTGAAAAAAGGCTACGTCGACCAGGCCATCGGTGAGCAAGGCCGAGGGGGCCATCTCCAGCACCACCGCATAGTGCTGGATGTTGCTGACCACGGCCAGGACGCCCTGGCCCTGCCAGGTCTGGCCGTCTACCTGCAAGGTGTAGAGCGGCGCGTGGCGAAGGCCTGGCAGGCGCGCCAGCAGGTTGCTGACAAAGAAAAGCACGCCCAGCCGGCGCTTGGCCTGCGGGTTGGCCATCACGTCAGCCGTGACCGCGGCGTCCAGCCCCACGCCGGCCCAGCAGAGGAAGAAGCGTTCGCCGGCCGTGCTGCGCGCCAGGCCAACGTCCACAGAAACCACGCGGGAGCGGACCAGCAAGCGCGCCGCGGCCGGCAGGGCGGCTTCGAAGCCGGATACAGGCACCGGCAAACCCAGGTCGCGCGCCAGCACGTTGGCGGTGCCGGCGGGCAACAGGCCCAGCGCGGGCAGCGCCCGGCCGCGGCTGCGGGCCTGCATCAGGCCATTGACGGCCAGGTTGACGGTGCCGTCGCCGCCAGCCACCACCACGGCCTCATAGCCCTGTTCGACCGCAGCGTTGGCCAGGTGTGTGGCCGAGTCCGGGCCGGTGGTGGCGACCAAATCGACGGTCCAGCCGGCGGCTTGCAGCACGGCTGCGGCATCGGGGACCTGGCGCTGCAAACGTGGCTGGCCGGCAGCCGGATTATGGATCAACAGAGTGCGCATGGCTGGCGCGCATTCTACCACAGCCCCCCCGGCGCGCCAAGCAAGCCATGGGCCGCAAAACAACGGGATCAGGAGACCAACACCCTGGGCAACGAAGTCAATTGACAAGGGCCATGTCAAGTGCTAGAATCAGGCTGGCATCACTGAACAAGCAACATCAGCCTGGAAACGAAATGGGCAGCACATGGAATACAAAGACTACTACAAGATCTTGGGTGTGGATAAGAACGCAGACGAAAAGGAGATCAAGAAGGCCTACCGGAAGCTGGCACGTGAACACCATCCCGATGTCAATCCGGGCAACAAGGAGGCCGAGGCCCGCTTCAAGGAGGCCAACGAGGCCTACGAAGTGTTGGGCGACGCCGAAAAGCGCCAGAAATACGACCGGCTGGGCGCTAACTGGAATGCATTCCAGGGCGCTGGCCGCGATCCCTCCGGCTTCGATTGGAGCCAGTGGACCGCGGGTGGGCCAGGTGGGCCGCGGGTCAACATGCAGTATGGCGACCTGAACGACCTGTTTGGCCAGGGCGGGGGCGGCTTTTCCGAGTTCTTCCAGAGCATCTTCGGCGGCATGGGCGGGCAATATGGCGGCGCGGGCGCGGCGTCGGGCCGCGCCGGCGCCTATCAGCCGCGGCCGGCGCGCGGCCAAAATGTGGAGCATCCCATCGAGATCACGTTGGAGGAGGCGTTCAACGGCGCCCTGCGCGTGCTCTCCATCGACAATCGCCGCATCGAGGTCAAGATCCCGGCCGGTGTGCGCACCGGCTCCAAGGTGCGGGTGGCCGGCGAAGGCTACCCAGGTGCAGCCGGCGGCGGAGCAGGGGATCTGTTCCTGGTGGTGCAGGTGCGGCCCCACCCGGCCTTCGAGCGCAAGGGGGACGACCTGCAAACCGAGACGCCGATCGGCCTGTACACTGCGCTGCTGGGCGGCGAGGTGATCGTGACCACACTGACAGGCAAAGCGACGCTGAACATTCCTGCCGGCACTCAGCCCGGCCAGACCTTCCGGCTGCGCGGCCAGGGCATGCCGCACCTGCGCGAGCCGAGCCAGCGCGGCAATCTGCTGGTTAAAGTGCAGGTGCGCCTGCCCAAACAACTGAACGACCGCGAGCGGCAGCTTTTTCAAGAGCTGGCCAGCCTGGCCAGCGAATGACAGACACCCCCAGGAGGTCGCCATGATCGATCAGGCTACGTTGCACGGATTGGTGAGATTCCAGTCGACCCAGAAGACATCGCCCGCGTTGAGTCTTTATCTGGACGTCGATCCGCGCCATCGCACCACGGATGAATATCGGTTGGCGCTGCGCCATCTGCTGGCATCAGTCGATGGACAGGCCAACAAAGAGGATTGCACCCGCGTCGAACGCTTCATCGAGAAGGAATATGACCGGCAGAGCCGCGGCCTGGTCTGTTTTAGCTGCGCGGCCGATGGCCTTTGGCAGGCCTTCCCGCTGGCGATGCCGCTGGCCGACCGAGTCGCCGTGGGCCAGCGGGCCTACATCAAGCCGCTGGCCGATGCGCTGGACACCTTCGCTCGCTACGGCGTGGTGGTGGTGGATCGGGAAGGCGGGCATCTGTTCATGTTCAACCAGGGCCAGATGGAAGGGGTTTCGGGGGTGGCCGGCGAGGAGATCCGGCGCCACAAGCAGGGCGGCTGGGCGTCCGCCCGGCTTCAGCGCCGCGAGGACGAAGCAGCCTACCGCAACCTGAAAGAGGCGGCGGAGATGACGAGCCAGTTCGTCCACAGCGGCGCGGTGCGTCGCTTGATCCTGGGCGGCGCGGAGGTCAACGTGGCCCAGTTCGCGGCCATGCTGCCCAAGAGCGTGCAGCAGGTGGTGGTGGGCTCGATCAACAGCGACGTCTCGGCCAGCCCGGCTGAGGTGGGCGAGAAGTCGCTGGCCCTGATCCAACAGGTGGCGGCCGGCCACAAGGCCGAATTGGTGGAGCAGTTGATCACGTCGGCTGCCAAAGGAGGTCCCGCGACGCTGGGCCTGGCCAACACCCTGGTGGCGGTGGACGCGCGGCGAGCGCGGCATCTGGTGCTGGACGATGGCTTCGCGGCCCCAGCCTATCGCTGCGACGCCTGCGGCTATGTCGGCGCGGAAGCTATGATAGACGATGCCTGCCCGCTGTGTGAGGCGCGGCTGCGCCTGCTGCCCGATGCCGCGGACAGCCTGGTGCGCTGGGCCGTGGAACAGACGATCGATGTGACCTTCGTGGCTGGCAGCTCGGCCCTGCAACAGGCCGGATCCATCGGCGCGCTGCTGCGCTATTAGTGCCCTACCAGTTGAGTTCTTGCACAAATAGCAGGAAGATCAGCCACACAGAACGCAGAGAACGCACAGAAGGGCTGAAGTTCCTTTGTGCTCTTTGCGCTCTTTGTGGCAAATCCCTGGTTGGTTCTGGCTACGTGAGGTGTTGAAGAAGATCAGCCACACACAACGCAGAGAGCGCACAGAAAGGCTGATCTCCTTTGTGCTCTTTGCGCTCTTTGTGGCAATTCCCTGGTTGGTTCTGGCTACGTGAGGTGTTGAAGAAGATCAGCCACACAGAACGCAGAGAGCGCACAGAAGGGCTGAAGCTCCTTTGTGCTCTTTGCGCTCTTTGTGGCAAATCCCTGGTTAGTTCTGGCTACGCCAGGTTAGGGCGTGCAGCGCGCGGCGCGGTGGGGCCAGCGCGTTAGACTTGTGTTAGTGTTCGTGAACATCGGAACTGCCGGCACCACCGTGCGTAGAGATGTGTGGTAAAAAGTAGCTAGTCAATCATCGGCGCCGGGCACTGGACAGAAGTGCCCGGCGCCTGAACAGATACAATCAGCGAGGTTTTGCGAGCTATGATGCGATTTGATCGGTTCACCGAACGCGCCCAGGACGCCGCCATGCGGGCCTATGAGATCTTGCAGCGTTATCAGCACAACCAGGTGGACACCGAGCACCTCTTCCTGGCCATGCTGGAACAGCCCGATGGCGCGGCCACGCAGATTCTGGACAAGCTGAACGCGCCGGCGCCGGTGATCCGCGGCAAGCTGGAGGAACATCTGCAGCAGAGCCCCAAGTCAGGGGCAGGCGCCAACTACGGCGGCCAGGTGGCGCAGGTGTTCATCACCCCGCGGCTGAAGCGGGTGATCGACCTGGCCAACGAGGAGGCCAGCAAGCTCAAGGACGAATACATCTCCACCGAGCATCTCTTTCTGGGCATCGTCTCCGAGCGCAACACGCCCGCCGCCAACATTCTCAAGGAGCAAGGGGTCACCAAGGAGCGCATCCAGCACGCGGTCGAGGAGATCCGCGGCGGCCAGCGCGTCACCGACCCGGCCGCGGAGACCAAATATCGCATGTTGGAACGCTTCAGCCGCGATCTGACGCAGTTGGCGCGCGAGGGCAAGCTGGACCCGGTGATCGGCCGCGATGCCGAGATCCTGCGGGTGATCCAGGTGCTCAGCCGGCGCACCAAGAACAACCCGGTGCTGATCGGCGAGGCCGGCGTGGGCAAGACCGCCATCGTCGAAGGCCTGGCCCAGCAGGTGGCGGCCGAGGACGTGCCGGAGCCGCTGATGGGCAAGCGGGTGGTGGCGCTGGACCTGGGCGCGATGATCGCCGGCACCCGCTTCCGCGGCGAGTTCGAGGAGCGGCTCAAAGCCACCCTGGAGGAGATCCAGCGCTCCGAGGGCGAGATCGTGCTCTTCATCGACGAGCTGCATACCGTGGTGGGCGCGGGCGCGGCGGCCGGCGCCATGGACGCCAGCAACATGCTCAAGCCCGCGCTGGCGCGCGGCGAGCTGCGCTGCGTCGGCGCAACCACGCTGGACGAATATCACAAGTACATCGAGAAGGACTCGGCGCTGGAGCGCCGTTTTGCGCCCATCTACGTGGACGAGCCGACGGTAGAGGACACCATCGCCATCCTGCGCGGCGTGCGGGATCGCTACGAGGCGCACCACAAGGTGACCATCGACGACCAGGCGCTGGTGGAGGCGGCCCAGCTTGCGCAGCGCTACGTCACCGATCGCAAGCTGCCGGACAAGGCCATCGACCTGTTGGACGAGGCCGCGGCCAAGCTGCGCGTGGCGCTCTACACCATGCCGGACGATCTGAAAACGCTGCGCGGCCAGGTGGCGCGCCTGACGGCCGACGAAGAGGCGGCCTGGGCCGGGCGAGACTACGAACGCGCCGCCAGCTTCAAGATGGATCGCATCAAGCTGCAACAGGACTATGATCTGGCGCGCGCCGCCTGGCGCAGCGAAAAGGGGCTGGACGAGGTGGTCAGCGCGGAGGATATCGCCCAGGTGGTGGCCGCCTGGACCGGCATCCCCGTCACCAGCCTGCTGGAAGAGGAGGCGCAGAAGCTGCTGCGCATGGAGGATGAGCTGGGCCAGCGGGTGATCGGCCAGCGCGAGGCTATCGCCGTGCTGTCGGATGCGCTGCGCCGCTCCCGCTCTGGCCTGAAGAACCCGCGGCGGCCCATCGGCTCCTTCCTCTTCCTGGGCACCAGCGGCGTGGGCAAGACCGAGCTGGCCAAGGCGCTGGCTGAGTTCCTCTTCGACGACGAGGACGCGCTGGTGCGCATCGACATGAGCGAATATCGCGAGCGCCACAGCGCCAGCCGGCTGATGGGCGCGCCCCCTGGCTACGTGGGCTACGAGGAGGGGGGCCAGCTCAGCGAGGCCGTGCGCCGGCGGCCCTACCGGGTGATCCTCTTCGACGAGGTGGAGAAGGCGCATCCTGAGGTCTGGAACACCCTGCTGCAGATCATGGAGGATGGCCGGCTGACCGATGGCCAGGGCCATGTGGTGGACTTCCGCAACAGCGTCATCATCATGACCAGCAACATCGGCACCGCCTATGCCAAGAAGGGCGGCGCGCTGGGCTTCCGCCTGGGCGCGGAGGATGAGGAGCTGGACGCGGAGGACCGCAAGCTGCGGCGCCAG
>JAJTXO010000900.1 GCA_021463315.1 Caldilineales bacterium
TGGGGAAGACTTCCGAAGTCTTATGGACTGTGAGCTCGTTTTGAACAAACCTGCGCAGACTTCGGAAGTCTCGACCCCGGTTTTTTGAGATGATACGCCCGCGTGACCGAAAGACTTCGGAAGTCTTGGGCTGAACCGCCGTTATGACCAAACCAGAGCACCCTGTCCGCCTGTATGACCTTGACCCCGACGCGCTGCGCGACCAGGTGGCCGCCTGGGGCCAGCCAGCCTACCGCGCCGGCCAGCTCTATCAATGGCTCTACCAGCGCCTGGCCATCGATCCGGCCGAGATGAGCAGCCTGCCGGCCCAGTTGCGCGCGCTTCTGGCTGAGGAGGCGCAGATCGAGCTGCTGGCGCCGGCGGCCGAGAACGTCTCGCGCGACGGCCACACCACCAAGACCCTCTTCCGGCTGCACGATGGCCAACTGATCGAGACGGTGCTGATGCGCTACGACCGGCGCAACACGGTCTGCATCAGCAGCCAGGCCGGCTGCGCCATGGGCTGCACCTTCTGCGCCACCGCGCAGATGGGCCTGCAGCGCAACCTGACCCCCGGCGAGATCGTCGCGCAGGTGCTCTACTTCGAGCGCTGGCTGCGACCGATCACCGATCCCCGATCACCGGTCACCGGTCACCGGTCACGGATCACCAACGTTGTGGTCATGGGCATGGGCGAGCCGCTGGCCAACTACGCCAACCTGTGGCAGGCGCTGCGCACGCTGACCGATCCGGCTGGCTTCGCCCTGGGCGCACGCAAGATCACGGTCAGCACGGTGGGGCTGATCCCCGGCATCGACCGCTTCGCTGAAGAAGACTTGCAGATCAACCTGGCGGTCAGCCTGCACGCGCCCAACGATGCGCTGCGCGCCACCTTGGTCCCCATCGACCGGCGCTATCCCATCGCCGATCTGCTGGCGGCCTGCCGGCGCTACGTCGCCCGCACCCACCGCCGCATCAGCTTCGAGTACGCCATGATGGCCGGCATCAACGACAGCCCCGGCCTGGCCGAGGAACTGGCCGCGCGGCTGCAAGGGCTGCTCTGCCACGTCAATCTGATCCCCCTGAACCCGGTGGCTGGCTCCCCCTTCCAGCCCTCCCGCCGCGAGGATGTGGACGCGTTCGTGGCCATTCTGGAGAGCCGCGGCATTCCCACCACGCTGCGCGTGCGCCGCGGCATCGACATCGACGCCGGCTGCGGCCAACTGCGCGCCCGCGTCGCCCAGAGCACATCCATCCCCCTCCTGTCATAGTTGATCACACCCCGGCCGCGGGGCAGAGCAGGGGCAGCCTCTACTCCACCTGCAGCGTGCCCAGCAGCACGGCATCGCCGGCCGGCTGGCTATCGGCCGTGAACACCGGCAGCCGCGCGCCGTCCACCAGCCCATACAGCCCCACCTCCAGCCGATAGGGGCCGGCCGGCGCGTCGCTGGCCACCGGGATGCTGTAGCGATCGACGATGACCGCGCCCGGCGTCCAGGCAGTGGTGGGGGCCGCGCCGCCCACCGGCTCGCTGTCCACCTGGCCCCAGATGAAATTGCCGCTCGCCGCGTTCCACGTTTCTCCCAGCAGGTGGGTGAAAGTCTTGTAGCGCGCCGTCACCGGCTGATCGGCCTGCCAGTAGAGGGTCAGATCCACCACACCGCCCGGCTGCACCCGGTCCTGCGCCAGCTCGAAGCCCAGCAGCCGGATGGAGTCGCCCAGGCGCAGCTCCAGCGGCGTGGCGGCCGGGTCCAGCGCAGTCTGGCCCGCGGCGCCGGTCGAAACCAGGGTCAACGCGCCCACC
>JAJTXO010000901.1 GCA_021463315.1 Caldilineales bacterium
CTCCCGGCCGGGAAGTGCGCCTGCGTTATGCCTATTTCATCCGTTGCGAGGAAGTCATCCGGGATGAACAGACTGGGCAGATCACCGAGCTTCTCTGCACCTATGATCCGGCGACAAAAGGCGGGGATGCCCCGGATGGACGCAAAGTCAAAGCGACCCTCCACTGGGTTTCACAGGACTCCGCGCTCAAGGCCGAAGTCCGCTTGTATGACCATCTGTTTTCGAAGCCAGATCCGGAGGATGTCCGGATCGTCGTAGAACTTCGACGGCGATCCGGTTGACGATCACACCGTAACGACCTTGGGCGCCTCCTTCCTTCCGGCGTCGGATGGGCTGGGCAGGGAGACCTCGCGCTCGACCGCGGCGACGAGCTTCGCGAGGTCGCGGTAGCCGATCACCTTGCGGAACTGCCGCTCGGCCTCGAGCATCCCTGCGGCGCTCCAGCGCTTTCGCATGTCGCCGCCCTGCCAGCGCTTGACGTTGCGCTGGGTGCGGCGGACGATCTCGATCATCGACTCGCACGGGTTCGTGGAGCTGAGCGTCTTGGCGAGGTTGCCGCCGATTCCAAGGCGGATCAGGGTCAGCGTCTCTGCGAGCCCCTCGCGCAGCGAGCGGCCGGCGTCGGGCCAGCTCGCGTCGAGCTCTGAGGCGAGCAGCTCGAGCCGCGAGCGGGCGAGCTGGTGGTCGTGAAGCGCCCAGGCCGAGCGCAGCCGCGCGCGGACCTGAGGGCGGTTCTCCTCGGGTAGCTGCTCGACGACGTTTCGCTCCTTGTGCCGCTGGCATCTCTGGACCGCGGCGCTGGTGCCGAAGACGTCGCGGATCGCCGCCCGTAGCGCCTTCGAGCCGTCGATCACGAACAGGATCCCCTGCTCGGGGTCCAACCCGCGATCGACCAGGTCGCTGAGCAGCGCCCGGGCCAGCGTCGCGTTCTCGGTCGAGCCCTCCCAGAGGCCGAGCGGGATCTTTACCCCCTCGGTCGTGATCCCGAGCGCAACGACGTGGGTGCGCTCGCCGATCTCGACGCCGTCGATCATCATCGCCGCCAGGCGGACGTCTGAGAGGCGGCGCTCCATCAGCTCGCCGAGCGCGGTCCGGGTGCTCTCGACGAAGATCTCCGAGACCGTCGACCTCCTCGTCGAGGATGCTGAGCGCTCGACCTCGCCGCCGACCGGCTCGCCGACCCTGGCGAAGCGCCTGGTAGAGACGCCGGCGAGCATCCGCTCCATCACCGCCCGCGTCAGCGGGTCGCGGTCGGCGAAGTACCCGTAGCTTCGGACGGGCAGCTCGCGCTCATCGTCGGCCGTGCGGATCCGCGGGCGACTCACCTTGACGCGCCGGCCGCCAAGTGTCATCGAGCCGTCGGTGTGGCCGTGGCGCACTGCGCTGCGATCAGCGTCGTGCTTGCCCTTTGGGCCGACCACCTCGTCGACCTCGGACTCCATCAATTCGTGGACGACGCCGAGGCCGACGCCGACGCTCAAGGCGAGCAGCCCCTCCTTCGCCGCCCCGACGAGCTCGCCGAGCGCTTCCTGGATCTGCGCTGGAAGCGGACTCTCCTCAGTCTCCGGGGTCGTGACGACCTTCGGTGTCGATACCTTCTTCACGGCGGTTCCTCCTGTCCTCGTGGACTTGTTTGGTGCTCGTCACGCTCCCAACCGGAGCGGACGAGGCGGGAGGACCGCCGTTCAAAGTTCTACGAGATCTCGGACAACCTCGCTGGAGCGGGTCGAGGCGGCCGAGGCCATCGGCCTGGTCGTCGCCGAGCGCCGGG
>JAJTXO010000902.1 GCA_021463315.1 Caldilineales bacterium
CAGAGGTCAGAAGTCAGAAGTCAGAGGTCACCGATCACCGAGCCGATCACCGATTACCGATCACCGATCACCGATCACCGATCGCGGGGCTAGGGTAGGGGGTTGCCGGTGATGGGATCGACGCCGGTGGTGAGTTGGCCGCTGGCCAGCGCTTGCAGGGTGGTCTGAAGCTGGGTCTGGAGGTCGGCTGGCACGGCTGGGGCTGCCTGATGGAAGGGCGCCAGGCCGATGCCGCCGCTGGCCGCGTCGGCCTGCACCTGGCCGGGCTGGAAGCGCCCCATGATCAGATCGGCGATCGCGGTGTAGACGGCCACATCGGCGCGCGCGATGGCGCTGGTCACCAGGCGATCCGCGCCCGGCGTCTCGCCGCTGCCGAAGGTGACGGCGTACTGGTCCACCTCCGCGCCGATGGCCCAAGCGCCGTCCTGGGTCGCGCTCAGCAATGCGCCTGCGCCGGTGGGGCCGCCCACGCCAAAGATGATGTCCGCGCCCTCGGCGATCTGACTCAGGGCTGCTGTCTTGCCGCGGGTTTGATCGGTGGCCCGGTCGATGGCCACGGCGATGACTTCGCAGGCGGGGCAGACCGAGGCGACGCCGCTGGCGAAGCCGTGGCGATAGCGCAAGACGGCGGGCGTCTCTGTGCCAGTCACCACGCCCACCGTCTGGCTGGCGCTGAGCTGGCCGGCTAACACTCCCGCCAGGAAGCCGGCCTGATCCTCGCGGAAGAGGATGCCCTGCAGGTTGGCGGGGGCGTTCTCGAAGGCGGCATTCACGGCGATGAAGCGGCTGGCGGGGTAGCGTTCGGCCAGATTCTGCGTCAGCTCGGCCATGAGCGGCCCGACGGTGAAGATCACGTCGTAGCCGGCGTCGCCAAAGGTGGCGATGTTGCGCTCCCAATCGTCCGGCTGCACTGTCTCGATGAAGCTCAGATTCAGATCGAAGGCTGCCGCCGCCTGCTGCAGGCCGGCATAGACGCTCTGGTTCAGGCTGCCATCGTCGATCCGGCCGCCGTCGGTCACCAGGCCCACGCGCAGCGGCTGGCTGACGCCCGGCCAGGCGGCCGGATCGGCGATGCCGGCCGCGGCCATGTCGGCGACCAGCGGATCCAGCGCCTCGGCCTCGAAATCGGCCACCTGGCTCCAGCCGCCGATGGCCTCCAGGGCCGCGCGGCCCTGCTCGTCGGCATAGATCGCAGTCAGCGCCGTCTGAAAGGCCTGGATCGTGTCGGCGGGGATGGCTGCGGCCGCCGCGACCACGGCTGGGCGGGTGGCGTGATCCACGGCCAGGAGCGGGCGGATGTCAGGGCAGCGCTCTCTGGCCGCCAGATAGCCCAGGGCGCTCAGCCAGACGAAGCTGGCGTCGCCGCGGCACAGGGCTTCGATGGCGCTGCTCTGGCTGGCCGCGCTGTTGGAGCGCACCGTTAGCCCCTGCGCGGCCAGCAGTTGATCCAACTGGCTGAGGCCCAGCAGGCTTTGCTCGGCCCCAGGCGTCGGCGTGAAGAGCTGACGCACAGGCTGGACCTCGTCGGTTAGGTCGGCCGCCGAGGGGGTGGCCGGCGCGGCCGTGGTCGTCTCCGGCAGGGGCAGCGCCGTGCCGGAGGTGCGCTGGCCCTGGCCGCAGGCCACGAGGGCCAAGAGCGCTAACAAGGCGAGGAGTGCGTGAAGATGCCGAGTCATGGGGATCGGTTCAAGAACTCCCGGAACGGTGGCTCGGTCGGAGACCGGCCAGAGCGGGAGAATGGCTCGGTCGGAGACCGGCCAGAGCGGGAG
>JAJTXO010000903.1 GCA_021463315.1 Caldilineales bacterium
CCCTGCGCCAACGTTGGTTCAAGCGGGAGCCGCTGCAAACCATCAACCTGCCAACCGGCGGGCTGCGGGATCACGTCGTCATCGCGGGCGGCGGGCGGGTTGGCTCGGCTGTGGCCCAGGTTTTGCAGCGCATCGACCGGCCCTTCGTGGTGATCGAGCTGGACCAACGCCGCGTAGACGGCCTGAAGCAAGACGCCACCCCCATCATCTACGGCGACGCCAGCCAGCGGGTGGTGCTGGAAGCGGCGCAGGTCGAAAACGCCCGCCTGGTGCTGGTCACGGTGCCAACCATCATCATCACCCAGGCCACCGTGGCCGAGATTCGACGCCTCAACCCCACCGTCCACATCGTGGCCAGGGCCGAGGGGCTGGAGCATCTGCGCAGTCTGCACGATATGGGGGTACACGAGGTGGTGCAGCCAGAGTTCGAGGCCAGCCTGGAGATGACGCGTCAAACCCTGTTGCATCTGGACATCCCCGCCACCGACATCCAACGCTTCACCGACACGGTGCGCGACGAGCTGTATGCGCCCCTGTACGAGATGCACAGCGACTATCAACTGTTGACCCGACTGCGCGGCGCAGCACGGCTGCTGGACCTGGCCTGGGTCTCCGTGCCTGAGGAGAGCCCGCTGGTGGGGCAGAGCCTGAGCGAGCTGGACATCCGCCGCCGAACCGGGGTGTCGGTGGTGGGCGTGTTGCGCGATGGCGACCTGAACGCCAACCCCTCCGGGGCCTTCCGCTTCGCCCCTGAGGATTCGGCCGCGGTGATCGGCGACAACGAGTGCATCGCGGCATTCCAGGCCCTGGCCGACCCAGCCCGGCCTGTACTTGTGGTGTAGACAGATTTGCCGATCCGCGTCACCCAAGGCAAAATGCAGCCGCCTTGCCAACGTCAACCACGAGACTCTGCCTCTGGAGATCCCTTCGTCATGTCAGGAGACCCGTTGAACCCATCATCCGGCTACTGCCCGCAATGCGGCGCAGCGCTGCGCGCCAAGGCCCAGTTCTGCACGGCCTGCGGCGCGCCGGTCGCGGCCACGCCCTCAGTCCGGCCGCAGCCTGGCCAGGCATCAAGCAGCACGCGCGGCCGGCTATGGCTGGCAGTCGGCGCTGTGGCGCTGCTGTTGGCCGCCGCGGCCGGCTTTGCCCTGTTGAATCGCGACCAGCAGCCGGTGGCCAGCGCGCCGGCGACCATTCCCACCGCACAGGGCATCGCCCAGGATATCCCCTACCCAGAGGTGGCGCGCGTTGCGCCAGAGCAGGCGCACATCAGCGCCATGTCGGGCCAGGCGCTGATCGTCGACGTGCGCGGCCAGGAATACTACGCCCAGGGCCACGCCCGCGGCGCGATCTCGATCCCGCTGGAGGAGCTGCCCGCGCGCCTGGGCGAGCTGCCCAAGGACCAGGCGATCCTCTTCTACTGCACCTGACCGGCCGAGGAAAGCAGCGCCCGTGCGGCGCAATACCTGATCGAGCAGGGCTACAGCAACGTCGCCGCGATCGTCGGCGGCCTGGAGGCCTGGCAACAGAGCGGCCTGCCGCTGGAGTAGCCAGGAAGGAAGGACTGGCAGTCCTCGGAAGGACTGCCAGTCCTGGACTCACAAATGCAAATAGGACTGGCAGTCCTCGGAAGGACTGCCAGTCCTGGACTCACAAATAGGACTGGCAGTCCTCGGAAGGACTGCCAGTCCTGGACACACAAATACAAATAGGACTGGCAGTCCTCAGAAGGACTGCCAGTCCTGGACACACAAATA
>JAJTXO010000904.1 GCA_021463315.1 Caldilineales bacterium
CAAAATTCTGTTGCGGTCAGAAAGATCGTGCATTCCAATGATCGCCAGGCGTCTCGCCGGGTTGAGTGCGAGTCGGCGGCCAGAGCCGGGCGGGACGCCTTCGAGATCATTGCAATTGGGTGTGTTCAAAACGGGTTGAGTCGGCGTAGGACGATTGCCAAATCGTCCGTCTCGCGGCCAGGTGAACGGACGATTTGGCAATCGTCCTACGAGCCGGAGGGGCCTCAACCGACTTTGAATGCACCCATACCCGCGAAACTCCCTACTGCTTTTTCAGCCACACGCTGACATGCTCCGGCTGCAGCGTCTCGTCCACGACGCGCACCAGCTCGGCCAGCAGCGCATCCAGATCGGTCTCGTCGCGCGCGGTCTGGGCGAACTGCGCCAGCACCTGCTGCGCGTTGTACTTCTTGCGGAAGAAGCGGCGATCGATCCCCTCCTGGATGCGCCGGCGCAGCGGCGTGAACAGCGCGGCGATGATCAGCGTCGAGACCACCACCGCCAGCGTGGATTGCTCGATCCCCGTCAGCGCGCCGAACAGCCGCTGCAGGAGGATCACGCTGCCGAAGTAGACCAGCGCCAGCAGCGCGGTCAAGGCCGAGTAGACCAGCGTCTTGCGGATGACGACGTCGATGTCGTAGAGCCGGTAGCGCAGGATGGCGATTCCGATGGCGACCGGCAGAGACAGGATGCTCAGGTTCAGCACAGCGTTGCCGATATCATTATTGGTGCCCACGTTCGTAAATCCGAGCACATAGACCACCAGAAAGATGCCGCAAGCGTAGAGCAGCCACTTGATCTGGCCACGCTCCACCGGATCGGCCCGCCGGAAGCGGACAAACAACGAGGCCACCGACCCGGCGACAAACGTTAGCAGCAGGGCAACCCACAAGGGAAATGGGAACCCGAATGACGCAACACCGATGGGGTTTGGTACAGTCCACGGAGGCGGTTCACCGGGTGCGTTCCATTCCTCCGCCAGCAACAGGCCGAACACAAGGAAGAACACAATGAGGCCCACACCCAGAGTGCGCAGCCAACGCCAGCGCGGCGAAGGCAAGCTGCCTGTGGGAAAGTACAGGATAATGAACAACAGCGGAAAGATCAGCCACAGCCACAGCCCAGAGGCGACGAACAGGCCCAGCAGAAACAGGGCCGATGGCTGAGCCGGCGGAGCGGCCAGGCCCCCGTAGTACGCATCTAATGGCCAGGCAAAGACCAGCGCGCCCTCCAGCAGCAGCAGCCAGCCCACGGTGTGACGCGGGTGGCGGGCAACGATCAACGCCCCGGTCACGCCGGAGACAGAAAAGCCGATGGCCGTTGTCAAGCGGGCGATGGCTTGAGGGAGGCTATCCGGCGGCTGCGCGCGTAGCGTCCACAGCCCCACGGCGACCGCGGCCGCCACGATCGCCGCAGCCAGCCCCCAGGCCAGCCAGCGAATGGAACGAGATGTGCGGGAATCGGTGTTTGTCATTCGTCTACCTTTGAAGGACTGACAGTCCTGGTTGACCAGTCGGCTATCACGTCGCGTCGAGAGCTACCTGTCGTCGTAACCAGCACTGTCAGTCCTGGTTGACCAGTCGGCTATCACGTCGCGTCGAGAGCTACCTGTCGTCGTGACCAGCACTGTCAGTCCTGGCCAACACGCGACTAAGGCGTTGAACGCAACCTGCGCGGCTTTTCAGGCGTCAGTACGACGACTCAGCACTCCCAGCAGCAAGCCGTACACCCCATGCCCGGCCAACAGCGCCCAGG
>JAJTXO010000905.1 GCA_021463315.1 Caldilineales bacterium
TGGCTGATCACTACAGCGACAGCAAGAGCGTCGAAGTGATCAACACCTCGGCCATGACCAAGACCTACAGCATCGAGGCCAGCTTCCGCTATGCCGACGACGAGGGCGTGGGCATCGATGTGGCGCTCAGCGCCGACACCCTGACCCTGCTGCCGGGCGCCAGCGGTGCGTTCGATGTGGATCTCCACGTCGACCCGACCCTGCTCAAGGACTGGCCCTTCATCAGTGGCGCCACCTTCGGCGCGGCCGGCGGCGACCTGCTGACCGATATCGAGGCTGATGGCTATGTCACGCTGACGGCCGACGACGGCGAGGTTATCAACGTGCCGTGGCATTTCCTGCCGCGACAGGCGGCCGATGTGGCGGTCGGCGCTGCTACTCAGCCCGGCCCCTTCAGCTTCGAAGTGCCGCTGAGCAACGACTCGCTGATCGACGGTTCGACTGAGGTCTATCCGCTGGTGGATATGAGCCCTGAGATCGTCCTGCCTCCTGGCACGATGGATGCCGCGCCGGCCGACCTGAAGTACGTGGGCGTGGATGCCATCCGCTGGGATGCCAACAGCAACCTGCTGCTGCTCCCCATCAGCAGTTGGAACAGCCGCTCGACCCCGATCAATGTCGAGTACAATGTGTACATCGACGTGGACCAGGACGGCGTGGATGACTACGTGGCCTACAACAGCCAGGTGAACGCCACCACCGACCCGCGTGCGGTCAGCGTGTTGGCGGACCTGGCGGCTGGCACGGCAGCCATGCAGTTCTTCCTGGACACCACCATCAACACCGACAACATGCTGATCCCCGTGATCGTGCCTGACGCGGACATGGCCTTCAACTTCCAGGTCTATGCCTTCGACGCTTACTTCACGGGCGATCTGTGGGACACGTCGCCGGCCAACGCGGCCGACGGCGCCTATCACATGTTCAACGCGGCGTTGCCGGCCTTCTACGCTGATGACTACAGCCCTGTCGTGCCGGCTGGCGGCTCGACCACCAGCATGGTGACCGGTCAGGTCAACGACTCGCCGGCGCAGATCGGCATGGTCTACCGCGTGACCAACGGCGTCATGGGCGGCGAGGTGTTCGGCGTTGAGCTGCCCGTGGAGATCTTCGGCGAGGTCAGCCAGTGGGCCAGCACCAGCCCGGTGGTCAACGGAACCTACATCGACGTGGATGTCAGCGCCAGCAACAGCGGCGACTCCCTCGCCGATGGGCTCTTCCTGACGCCGGTCGATCCTGACACCATCTACGTCGACGGCAGCGCGTACGGCGGGGCCTACCCGCTGAATGCCGCGGCCGCCGCGCAGTTGGCCGCTGAGAAGAATCTGGCCAACCTGGCCGCTGCCGCCGAGGGCCACGCGCCCGAGGATGTGGTGGCTGTGGCTTGGTCGGGCGCCTTCAACACCGGTGAGATCGTCGAGTTCGGCTTCCAGGTGCAAGTGGCTACCAGCAGCGGCACCGTGCAGCACTCGACCGCGCTGTTCGACGGCGCGACCTTCGTGGCCAGCTTTGGCAGCGACGCGTTGGCCATCGTGGACAACAGCACCTATCCGATCAGCCGCTCGCGGCGCTTCAACGTGAACCGCGACACCTTCATCAACGGTGCGCAGCCCGGCACGCACTATGGCGACAGCCAGACCATGTGGGCCGGCTTCTTCAACCAGCAGCGGCCGCTGGTGCATGCGCCGCTGAGCGGCATCCCTGGCGACGCCTACGTGGATGCGGCCTACCTCTACCTGTACATCGTCGAGGGCC
>JAJTXO010000906.1 GCA_021463315.1 Caldilineales bacterium
TCGGCGCGGATCGTGCCCTTGGCTGCCTTCTTCGGCGTTGTTCGCGGAGCAGCCTTCTTCTTGGGCGATGCCTTCTTGACCGCCTTTTTCACGATCTTTTTCGGAGCGGCCCTCTTGGCCACCTTCTTCACCGTCTTTGCCGGTTTGACGGGCGCCTTCTTCTTCGGGGCTGCCGCGGGTGCCGCTGCCGGAGCTGCTGGCCACCTTCAGCCGTCCCGGGGAGAACGGCCCCCTGTTCTTTGCCCTGCTCAGCCCCTGGCTGGCCGCGCTGGGCCACGGCGAGTTCGCGCTGCGCGTGCAGGCCGCGCTGGCCGGCGCGCTGGCTGTGCCGCTGTGCTACGCGCTGGCCCGGCGCCTGCTGCGGGTGGCCGGGCTGGCGGAGCTGCGCTACGGCGCTGGCCTCAGCCTGGCCAATGTGCCGCTGCTGGCCGCGGCGCTGGTGGCTGTCAATCCTTACCTGGTCTGGTACAGCCAGGAAGGCAAGATGTATAGCTGGCTGGTCGTGCTGGCGCTGGCGACGCTGCTGGCCTTTCTGGCCGCGCTGCAACGGGGCGGCTGGCCGCGCTGGCTGCTCTATCTGGCGCTGCTGGCCGCGGCCGCGCTGCACCACGTCTGGTCGGTGCTGTTGATCCCCATCGGCGCGGCCTGGCTGGCGCTGCTGTGGCCCGACTACCGGCGGCGCTGGCTGCCCTTCCTGCTGACGCTGGCTCTCCCTGCCCTGCCCTATTTCGCGTTGGTCGGCTGGTGGCAACTGCGCCTCTTCACCACGCCCGACTTTCAGACCGGGCACCCCTACTTGCCGTTGCCGGCGTTGTTCGCCAACCTGGCCACCGCGTTCAGCCGCGGCGTCGCAGTGGGTCCGGAGCGCTGGATCATCGCCGGACTGGTCTTTCTGCTGCTGACCGGCAGCGTGCTGGCAGGCAAGGCGATGGCCGGCGCGGGGTCGCCCTATGCCTGGCGACGGCTGCGCGCCACGGCGATGCTGCTGGCCTGGCTGCTGCTGCCGCCGCTGCTGCTCTATCTGATCTCGCTGAGCAAGCCGCTCTACACCGATCGTTATGTCATCTGGATCGCGCCCGCGCTGCTGATCCTGCTGGCCCAGGGGGTGGGCGCGCTGGGCGCGGTGTGGCGGCCGCTGGGCGCGGCTGGGCTGATCGCCCTGCTGGCGGCTGGCCTGCTGGCCGGTTGGCGCCAGATGCACACCCCCATCAAGTCCGACTTCCGCGCGGCCGCGGCCTACGTCGAGGCCCATCGCCAGCCGGGCGACCTGCTGCTTTTCCAGATGCCCTACAACCGCATCGTCTACGAGTACTACGCCGGCCCGCAGGCCGCGGCCATAGAGGGCGGCTACACGAACAGCGGCAACAGCGAGGCCCAGGTGGACGAGGAAATGCGCCGCGCTGTGGGCCAAGCGCCGACTGTCTGGCTGCTGGCCTCCGAGGAAGAGATGTGGGACCAGCGGCGGCTGGTGCGGCAATGGCTGGAGGAGCGCGGCGAGATCACCGATCAGCAGGACTTCGCGCGAGTGAATGTGGTTCGCTATGCGCTGCGCTAGGCCGGTCAGACGCTGGTTGTCGTAGTGTTTTGTGCTCCGGCCGGTTCCGTGAACTGGAGAGGCGCCGCCGCCGATTGAAATCGGCGTCTGGCATGCTGCGCAAAGCATGCTAAAGCAAGCTCAGTCATGCACCACAGCTTGCTTTAGCATGCTTTGCGGGTGTCAGCCTGCGGTTTCAAACGCAGGCGCCGCTGCGCCGC
>JAJTXO010000907.1 GCA_021463315.1 Caldilineales bacterium
ATGCCCTCATCGCGCCCCACCTGGCGCGCGGTGGCGAGCGCGTCCTCGTTGGTGACGCGGATCACCTCGTCGATGATGCCGGTGTTGAGCACGGCCGGCACGAAGCCCGCGCCCAGGCCCTGGATCCTGTGCGGACCCGGCTTGCCGCCGCTGAGCACCGGCGAGTCGGCTGGCTCTACCGCGATGGCCCGGAAGGCGGGGTTGCGGGCCTTGATGAACTCGGCCACGCCGGTGATGGTGCCGCCGGTGCCGACGCCGCTGACCAGAATATCCACCTGGCCATCGGTGTCGTTCCAGATCTCCTCGGCCGTGGTGCGGCGATGGATGGCTGGGTTGGCGGGGTTCTCGAACTGCTGCGGGATGAAATAGCGCGGGTCGGACGCGGCCAGCTCGTTGGCCTTGGCGATCGCGCCGCGCATGCCCTCCGCGCCAGGGGTCAGGATCAGCTCGGCGCCGTAGGCCCGCAGCAGCTTGCGCCGCTCCACGCTCATGGTGTCGGGCATGATCAACGTGCAGCGGTAGCCCTTGGCCGCGGCCACGAAGGCCAGGCCGATGCCGGTGTTGCCGCTGGTAGGCTCCAGGATGATGGTGTCGGGGCCGATCTTACCAGCCGCCTCGGCCGCTTCGATCATGCTCAGGCCGATGCGATCCTTGACGCTGCCGGCCGGATTGTAAAACTCCAGCTTGAGCAGCACATCGGCCACCGCGCCGGCCTGCTGGGCCATCCGGTTCAATCGCACCAACGGCGTGTTGCCGATCAGTTCAGTGATGTTGTTGTAGATGCGGGACATGAGGGGAATCCTTTCAGAGATGATGGTTTGGGGTGGATGCGTGACTCGTAATGCGTAACACGTAACCCGTAACCCGGAAGTGGGCGATGGGTGTGTGGGGATGCCAAATCGTGGATGGGCTTTAACACGTAACTCGTGACCCGGAACCCGGAGAAGCCGTCCGCGATTCCGGGTTACGTGTTACGCCTTACGCATTACGCATTACGGGTTACGCATCACAGGCGCAATCTCCACAATCGCCTCCCGATTCAGCGGTCCATACAGATGCGGGAAGCGGCCGTCGGGCGTCTCGTCCCACTGCACCGGCGCATCCAGCCGCGCCGGGTCGATCACCAGCATGACCAGATCGGGCACGTCGGCGTAGAAGCGGTTGGCCACCCAGGCGACCTGCTGCGGCGTGGCCGAGAGATGGATGAAGCCTTCCTCGAACAGGCTGGCCGGCGCATAGGGTTCGTCTGCCGGCTGGCCGTCGAAGCTATATTGGGAGACAAGATGGTAGAGCATGGCGTTGATCTGGGTACTCCGTTGAAAAAATAGCTGGTAACTGCTCTGCCCAAGACTTCCGAAGTCTTGCGGCAACAAAAAGGCTCACCGACGGTGCTGAACCGTGCGATGAGCCTTGCGCCTTCGCTCCACAGGCCGGACGTGCCTGGCCAGATGCCAATACGTCAGGCGGGTATCTTGTTGTTGGAAAGAAGCATCGCTTCCAACTGCCTCATCGCACGCATGTCGACAGGCGAGAGCCGCCGGCGCTCGTGGCCGGCGCTCCCGCTAACGACAGGAGCAAGTGAAATGGGCGGTCTGGGAAGGCGATGCGGTCATAGGAGGTGGTTATTCCAGCGATCTTGACAAACGTAGCCTGAGTCTAGCCAAAAAACCGCATCTGTCAAGTAATTAGACTTCGGAAGTCGCCGCCTTGGTGGTGAAGCTGATCTTTCACCCGAGACCGTGGCCTGGGCTATAC
>JAJTXO010000908.1 GCA_021463315.1 Caldilineales bacterium
GTCTCTGATTGTTGACTCCAGAGTTCACTATGCCAGCTAACGATTCGCTGCGGCTTATCCGCAATATCGGTATCATCGCCCACATCGACGCGGGCAAAACCACTACCACCGAGCGCATCCTCTTCTACTCCGGCACCACCTATCGACTGGGCAATGTCGATGAAGGCACCACGGTCACTGACTGGATGGAGCAGGAGCGAGAGCGCGGTATCACCATTACCGCGGCTGCCATCACCAGTTCTTGGCGTGAGTATCAGATCAATGTGATCGACACGCCCGGCCACATCGACTTTACGGCCGAGGTGCAGCGCAGCCTGCGGGTGCTGGATGGCGGTGTGGTGGTTTTCGACGCCGTGGCCGGCGTGGAGCCGCAGTCCGAGACCGTCTGGCGGCAGGCCGATCGCTATGATGTGCCGCGCATCTGCTTCGTCAACAAGATGGACCGGGTAGGCGCCAACTTCTGGCGCACGGTAAGCATGATTCGCGAGCGGCTGAACGGCCATCCTCTCCCGATCCAACTGCCCATCGGCCTGGAGGACACCTTCCGCGGCGTCGTAGACCTGATCGACCAGAAGGCGTGGGTGTTCACCGATCAGTTGGGCGCCAAGCCGGAGCTGGTTCCCGTGCCAGAGGATATGCTGGAGCTGGTGCGCGAGCATCGTGAGCACCTGATCGAAGCGGTGGCCGAGACCGACGACCATCTGATGCACAAGTACCTCGAAGGGGAAGAGATCAGCAGCAGCGAGATTCGCGCGGCGCTGCGCCAGGCGACGTTGCGGCTGCAATTGGTGCCGGTGTTGTGCGGCACCTCCCTGCGCAACAAGGGTGTGCAGCCGATGCTGGATGCGATCGTCGATTATCTGCCTTCACCCATCGACATCCCACCGATGTTGGGGGTAAACCCCTACACCGGCCGGGAAGAAGAGCGAGTCGCCGACCCCGATGGCCCCCTGGCAGCGCTCTGTTTCAAGATCGTCACCGATCCCTACATGGGGCGGTTGGCCTATCTGCGCATCTACTCTGGCACGCTGGTCAACGGCAGCACCTATCAGAACTCCAACAAAGAGAAGAAGGAGCGCATCGGCCAACTGGTGCGCATGCGCGCCAATCAGCGTGAAGAGATGACCAGGGTGGGCGCGGGTGACATTGCGGCCGTGCTGGGCTTGAAGCATACCTTCACCGGTGACACCATCAGCGATGCCAGCTCGCCGATCGTGCTGGAGACGATTTCCTTCCCGGAGCCGGTGATCGCCATCGCCATCGAGCCGCGCACCAAGGCAGACCAGGATAAGCTCAGCCAATCCTTGCAGCGGCTGGCTGAGGAAGATCCTACCTTCCGCGTGCGCCATGACTCTGAGACGGGCCAGACCCTGATCGAGGGCATGGGCGAACTGCACCTGGAGGTGTTGATCGATCGCATGTTGCGCGAATTTGGCGTGCGAGCCAATGTCGGCCGGCCCCAGGTTTCCTATCGCGAGACGATTACCCGTTCTATCGAACATGAGGCGCGCTTTGTGCGCCAGTCTGGCGGCCGCGGCCAGTTTGGCGTGGTGTCGTTGCGTCTGACGCCGCAGGCGCAGGGCGAGGGCTTCCTGTTCGAGAACAAGATCGTCGGTGGAGCGATTCCCAAGGAGTTCATTCCATCGGTCGAACAAGGCGTGCGTGAGGCCATCGAAGCTGGCGGCAGCTCTGGCTATCCCCTGGTGGATGTCAAAGTCGAGCTGATCGACGGCAAGTATCACGAGGTAGACTCC
>JAJTXO010000909.1 GCA_021463315.1 Caldilineales bacterium
TCGGCCAGATGGCCGCCAGCCGCATCGAACTCCTGCCAGAAGCCTGGCGCGCCGAGTTGGAGCAACTGCAGGACGATGTCAAGCCCTTTGCCTACGCCGAGGTGGAGCAGATCGTCCGGCGGGAACTGGGCCAGCCACCGGGGCAGGCCTTCGCCTCGTTCGATCCAGAGCCGTTGGCGGCCGCGTCGACGGCGCAGGTTCACGCCGCCACCCTCCCCAGCGGCGAGCGCGTCGTGGTCAAGGTCCGCCGCCCCGACATCGACGTCACCGTCAAGGGAGATCTCAACGTCATCCAGGACGTGCTGCAGGTGGTCGAGCAGCGCGTAGCCTGGAGCCGTCAATTCGGCTTGAGCGCGCTGTTTCAGGAGTTCGCCGTCAACGTTCTGGACGAGCTGGACTACACCAACGAGGCCTACAACGCCCGCCTCCTGCGACACAACATGCAGCCGTTTCCCTTCGTGCATGTTCCAACTATCTACGATTCGTACAGCACAACGAAGCTGTTGACGCAGGAGCGAGTTCAGGGAGTGAAGATCTCCGACGTCGCCGCGCTGGACGCCGCAGGGATCGACCGCGAGACTCTGGCGACCACCTTCTTCCGCGCCCTGCTTCAACAGGTGCTCTTCGACGGCTTCTTCCACGCGGACCCACACCCCGGCAATGTGTGGGTCGATGAGCAGACCGGCCACATTCTCTTCCTCGATATGGGCCTGATGGGCCGGCTGGGTCTGGAAGAGCGCCTGGCTTTGGCAGAGCTGATCTGGGCGCTGCGGGACCGCGATGCAGGATCCGTGACGCGCGTGCTGATCGCCATCTGCAAGCCCGCCCGAAACTACAACGCCCCAGCCCTGCACTACGACATCGAGCGCCTGATCAACCGCTACCTGCTCTTTGCCGATGCGCCTCCCTCGCTCAGCGCGATCATGGGCGATATCGTGCTGGTGCTGATGCGCCACGGCCTGCAGCTCCGTCCCGAATTCACCCTGGCTGTGAAAGCCATGGGCCAGGGCGAGGCGATCATGCGCATCCTGATGGGCGAAAAGCCGACGGACTACATCCTCGATGTGGCCTACAGCCAGATGAAGAGCCTGTTGTCCGGCCAGATCACCCTGGACAACCTGCGCACGCATGCCGGTGCGCCGCTGTTGCGCGAGGTCATGGGGCGCTTGCCCGCGCTGCAAGGCGCCACGCGAGCCTTGCTCGACGACTTTCAGCGCGGCCAACTGGCCTTTCAGGTCAACGCCGCCAGCATCGACCAACGGATGAATGGCGTGCAGGCCGCCCTGGAGCGAGGCATTCGGCGGATCGTCCTCAGCGTGCTGCTGGTGGGACTGGTGCTGGGATCGACGCTGGCCTTGCTTGTGCCAGTCGAGGGACAGGTGAGCGACTTCGAGGGCACGGCCATTCGTGTGATCGCGGAAGCTGGCTTTGCCATCGGCGCGCTGCTCATCATCTTCCTACTGCTGCGCACCCTGTGGCAATCGCTGCGTAATCCGCTGGATCGTTGATGCTGCCCTTTGGGGAAGACTTCCGAAGTCTTATGGACTGTAAGCTCGTTTTGAACAAACCTGCGCAGACTTCGGAAGTCTCGACCCCGGTTTTTTGAGATCAGGACTTACGCAAAACGCTGGTCGAGTAGGCCCTGCGGGTTTCGATACGCTGATTCTGCGCCTGCAAAAGCCGTGTTGTAGACCGCTACTCAACCCGCAGGGCCGTATCGAGACCCGTTTTGCGTAAGTCCTG
>JAJTXO010000091.1 GCA_021463315.1 Caldilineales bacterium
CGGTGGCGTTGGCCGTGCCCGACGTGGACTGCAGCGGCAGCGTGACCGTGGCCGATATCCAGCAGGTCGCAACGACATGGCCACGCAGCTGTCCATAGGTGTTCAAGGAGCTTGCAGAGCCATGGCACAGCGGCTGCTGTGGCTCGCTCTTCGCAAGGAGGATTGTCATGGACCATCCGAGATCAGTGTTTACAGCTCTGCAACGTCGCATTGCCTGCTTACTCGCGTTGGCGCTCGTGTCGTTCCTTACCGCAGGTGTGACTCGTGCGTCTTCGAGTCCAGCCTCGGCAGTCTACCAGGTAGCCATGGACCACGGCCTGTTCTCTCCTGACACGCTGCGCCACACGTTTCTGCCCTTGATTTCCCGTATTGGGCCGGACGCCCTTCCCGACCTGCGGGTTGACTCATTAGTCGTTGCTGGCGACCCCTTCCGTGACTGCGCCGATCCCTCGCCGTTCTTGAGTCTCATAGTCCGCTACTCCAACATTGGGGGTGCTGATGCTGGCCCCTTCGTGCTAGATGCAAACGGCTTTCAGGTATCCTTGCCGGGTCTGGCGGCGCACACGTCGGGCCGTGTCAGCGGGTTGAGCTACGTCACTGGGGTGAATACTGCCTTCATCGACGCCACGTTTCTGGTCAACGAGAGCGATGAAACGAATAACCAGTTAAGCGAGACTCCGTATATCCCAACCCTGACGCCACCGCCCACATGCACGCCAACTTCGACCTCCACATTCACCATGACGCCGTCCCCCACGCCCACGGCAACGCCAACACCGACCCCCACAGCCACCAGGACGCCGTCCCCCACGCCCACGGCAACGCCAACCCCGCTCGCCCCATTGCCCGACCTGCTGGTCGATTGGATGTGGATCGAGCTGGAAACGGGCGGCTCGTGCGCGTGGACGTCCACCGCGCTCGGCATGCGCGTGCAGTTCTCGAACATCGGCGCGGCGCAGGCCGGTCCATTTGTGCTCGATGTCAACGGCAACCAGCGGAGCTTCGCCGGGCTGCCCGGTGGTCAATCGGCCACAACGTGGCTGACTGGCTCGTTCATCTGGCCCGGCACGAACACGTCGATCGTGGACGTCACGAACCTCGTCCAGGAAAGCAACGAGGAGAACAACCGGCTCAGCGAGTTCCTGCCCATTCCTACGCTCCCACCCACATGCACGGCCACCGTGACGGCCACCGCGACGGCCACCCCCGCGCGCACCAGTACCCCTACCCCAACCCCTTCGCCGACCGACGACGTGGGGTGAACGCGCTGATGAAGGTCATCGGGTGCAGCGCACGGCTCATGACATCCTGTCCAGCATGTCGAAACAGGCGCGGCTTTTGTACTCTACCACAGCCGCATCGCCAGCCGCCTCAAGGCCGCGGTGCATGTCCACATCAGCGCGCCGGATGCGCGCGGGAAGGTGGGGAGGGGGGGTAATGACCTGCACCGGCTTGCTTTGTTGACGAAGTGTGCGGCCCTGGACGGCTGCCCCGGCAAATTCCAGGATCACCTGGCGTCCCATGCGAGCTTCCAGGGTGATCAGCATTTCCAGGCTGAACTTCTCCCACTTGCCGCGCATCAAATCGGACACGCGCGACTGGCCGACGCCCAGCCGTTGGGCGGCTTCCGTCTGCGTCATGGTGCTGGCTGTGATGCGCTCCCGCAGGTCATTCGTCAGCTTGGCCCGCATCTGCAAGATCGCTGCCTCGCCAGGCTCAGTTCCCAAATCTGTGAAGACATTGCCACTGGACACGATCACCATCTCACTCATGACTCACTCCTCAATCTGCTGATAACGCTGGCGCGCCAACTGGATGTCCTCACGCCGCGTCTTCTGCGTCTTCTTGCGGAATGCATGCAACACGTAAATGGCGTCGGCAAACCGGGCGACATACAGCACTCGCTACTCGCCCAACACGTGAATACGTATCTCCCGGACGCCGGGTCCGACCTCGTGCATCGGCCGCCAGTCCGAAGGTTCCAGCCCACGCTGAACGGCTGTTTTTGTCAAGCGAAAACAGGGCCATTTGATAAATTTAGGACTTACGCAGAGCCGAAGTTGACAGAGATGGGAGTTGTGGATATGACTCGATGTCATGAAATCCAAGAGCCAACCTGTCACTCGACTCGACTATTGTCAGTACTTGCTGATCAGCCAGATCAACTGCACGGTGACCAATTTCGCCGAGCACACCGAGAAGTTCAGCCACGATGCCGTCAACCGCTATCTGGCAGGAGACCAGATTAGGCCACGCTTGGTATGGGAGAACGTGAAAGGACAAGTGGTGCAAACTCCTGGAGGCTATGTTGTCTTTGATGACACCGTGGCGGACAAGAACTTCTCGTTCAAGATCGAATTAGTGCGACGGCAGTACAGCGGCAATGCGCATGGCATCATCAAAGGGATTGGGGTGGTGACGTGTGTGTATGTCAATCCCAGCCTCAACCAGTTTTGGATCATTGATTTCCGCATCTACGATCCAGATAGCGATGGCAAGACCAAACTGGACCACGTGCATGACATGTTGACCAACTGCGTCTACCAGAAGCAACTTTTGTTTCGCACCGTCTTGATGGACACCTGGTATGCGACCAAAGACGCCATGCTCTACATTGAACAACTGGGCAAGGTCTACTGCTGCCCATTGAAAGACAATCGTCAAGTGGATGACTCAGGTGGTGCTGCGCCCTATCGCCGGGTAGACTCGCTGGATTGGACTGAAAAAGAGCGCAAGCACGGCAAAGTGGTCAAGATCAAGGGCTTTCCCAAAGACCACAAGGTGAAACTGTTCCGGGTGGTGCTGTCTACACAGCGCACGGACTATGTCGTCACGAACGACCTGGCTCAAGATGACACGCAGGCCGCACAAAACGCGTGTGGCATACGTTGGAAAATCGAGCAGTTTCATCGCGAAACCAAGCAACTCACCGGCTTGGAAGGATGTCAATGTCGCAAAGCCCGAATTGTCCGCAACCACATCGCCTGTGCTATCCTGGTTTGGGTGCGTCTGAAACAGGTCGCTCACGAAACCAAGCAGACTGTCTACCAAGTCAAACATGGTCTCTTGTCGGATTACATGCGCCAGCAGTTGAAGTCACCGGCAATCAACATGGTTCTTGCGTAAGTCCTAATGAATTCAGGTCATGTGAACTTGTTACGGTGAGTAGGACAATATGATCGTATACAACGTGTTAGGTTGACCGAAAAGTTGCTCCATTAATCCAATCTTTGATCCATCTGTGATATCGTATAGGCTGAGGCCAGCACCTCCTTGAAAGAGAAACTGTCCTTTGCCGGTCTTTGCATCGATTAGCTCTACTCTATTACAACAGCCGTCTGCCCCTGAATTGGCCAGAATGGCCTGATCAGATAACCAGTTGACTCGCATATAATCTACTCCGGCGCGTTCTGCTAACCACAGCAAAGTGCGCTGCTGGGTGGCAGCATCAACCAGCCAAATTTGAGATCTATTGCCGTTGATGCTGTCCTCGTTGAGATTCGGCTTGTTGATATAGGCCAGTGTATCGCTGCCGGGCGACCAGGCAAACAGGGCGGGTAACGCATTCAGACTATTTCTCAACCGATCATCTACCAGATATTCCTCTCCCGTCTCCATATCCAGGATGCCCAGGGTCCCGCTTTCATAGCCAATACCCTGGCGCAGCAGCGCCATGTAGCGTTCGCTGGGAGAAAGCGCCATCGTCAAGGAAGCGCCTTCATAGAATAAGGCTCCTTCCGGCACATTCTTCAGAGAGATAGTCCTTTCCAGCGTCGCTCCTTCCTCCAGGCTCTTTTCGATTGGAATTGACCATATCTGCAAGGCATTGTCGTACAGATAGATCAATTGGTTGCCGGAGGGGAAGATCGCTTGCCATGGCGGAGCGATTTGACCCAAGACGATGTCTTCTTCATTGGCGAGGTCATTCAGTTTGAGTGTTCCTGTCCGGTTTTCGTCGGCGTCCTCCAGCGTCGTATAGGCCAAGCGACTGCCATCAGGTGACCAGGTAGTCGAAAAACTGCCGTGTTCCGACAGGAGTCTTTGCGGCCCCGCTCCCCACTCGGAGATCCATATGTGGACATCCATCCCTCCGCCGGTGGTGCATGCGTAGTATTTTTTGTCAGGCGACGGGTTAGGGTAACATGGGAATTGTAATGCGCCTAGTTCTTTAGCGGCCACATGCAGGGTGTTTTCGCCCTCCCCCACGGTTGCCTGAATGGGAAAGCTGGCGGGCCCTTCCGCCATTTGCTCCGCCGCGATCTGGAAGATATCGATCTTGAAGCTATCTGGGTTGGGAAAACCAGAGATGTCCAGGGTTGGTGTGAGCGTGGCGGACACCGTTGGTGTCACATCGGCCGCGGGCAGCGTCGCTGAGATCACAGGAGTCGCGCTCACAGCCTCGATGGTCGTCTGCTCCTGGCTGACGACCGTGTTTTCTGCCACCGCCACAGGTCCTGCCGGCGCTGCTTCTGGACCGCAGCCCGCCAGCAAGCCCGCCACGCACATCGCTAAACAAAGAAGTCGTCTGATCGTCATGTTGTCCTCCTGAATCCCGGCACAATGAACCCTTCGTGAGCATTCTATCACGAGGGGGGATGGTCAGTCAATCGCCGCGATTTCGTGCGCCAGCGTGCTGATTTTGATATCCGCCAGCGCCGTGCTACAATTTTGCTCCGGTGCATAACGATGACTCCACGACGCAACCGGTTAATGCCTTCCTTTCAACTTGATCCGACAATGGCTGCCGGCCCGATTCCCAGTGAATCGGCCGTTTTTTTGCTTTGTCTCAAGACTTCGGAAGTCGCCGTCTAAGCCATGAACCTGGCCTATCGCTCGAAACTGCACCCTGATGAGTACTGCGGCGACTTCCGAAGTCTTATTTCACACCCATGAGCCCAACCCTTCACCTCCCCGGCCTGGTCGACGTCCATACCCACCTGCGCGTGCCCGGCGGCGAGCACAAGGAAGACTTCGCCAGCGGCACCGCTGCCGCGCTGGCCGGCGGCTTCACCCAGATCCTGGCCATGCCCAACACCTCGCCGCCGCTGGCCACGCTGGATGTGCTCCTGGCGACGCGCGCCGTCGCCAGCCAGACGGTGCGCTGCGATGTGGGCCTGTACGCCGGGGCCAGCCCGCAGCACACGGACGAGCTGCCGGCCTTGGCCAACCACGCGGCGGCGCTCAAGATCTACCTCAACGACACCTTTGGCCCGCTGCGCGCCGAGGACCTGCCCACGCTGCACGCCTGCTTCCGGCTCTGGCCGCGCAGTAAGATGATCGCCCTGCACGCCGAGGGACAGAGCGTGGCCGTGGGCATCGGCTTGGCCGCAGCCTATCGCCGGCCGGTGCACTTCTGTCACATCAGCCGGCGCGACGAGATCGAACTGATCGCGGCCGCCAAAGCCGCCGGCCTGCCCGTCACCTGCGAAGTCACGCCCCATCACCTGTTCCTGACCGACCGGGACGCGGCCCGGCTGGGCCCGCTGGGCGACATGCGGCCCCGTCTCGCCACCCAGGATGACCAGGACGCGCTCTGGGCGCATCTTGCCAGCACCGTGGACTGCATCGCCACCGACCACGCGCCGCACACCCTGGCCGAAAAGGCTTCGGCTAACCCGCCGCCCGGCATCGCCGGGCTGGAGACCTCGCTGCCCTTGATGTTGACGGCCATGCAGCAGGGCCGGCTCAGCCTGGACCGCTTGGTGGAACTGATGGCGAGCAATCCCCGTCGTATTTTCGGCCTGCCCTCTCAGCCCGACACCTTCATCGAGATCGACCCCCAAGCCCGCACCACCATCGCCAACGAACGGCTGCTCACCCGCTGCGGCTGGACTCCCTTCGCCGGTATGGTTGTCCAGGGGCTGGTGCGCCGCGTGATCCTGCGCGGCCGGCTGGTCTACGACGTGGATCGGCCCGAGGCGCTGGCCCCGCCCGGTGCGGGCCGGCTGATCTAGACCCAGGAGGACTGGCAGTCCTTCCGAGGACTGCCAGTCCTGGAGCCACCCGCAGGAGGACTGCCAGTCCTGGAGCCACCCTAAGGAGCGTATGATGTCCCCCCGAATTCGACGACCACTGGTATCTTTGTTGTTGACGACGCTGCTGCTGAGCCTTTTGCTGGCCAACGCCGGCGCGGCCGCAGGGCCTGAGTTCACCTGCGCCAGCGTGGCGCAGATCCCGCTGGCCGAGTGCCAGGCGCTGGAGGCGCTGTACACCAGCACCAACGGCGCCCAGTGGAAGGACAAGGCCGGCTGGCTAGTCACCTCCACGCCCTGCTCCTGGTACGGCGTCACCTGTCAGGCTGGCCATGTCAGCGCGATCGAGCTGACCAACAACAACCTGGCTGGCCCCTTGCCCGCCCAGCTCAGCAGCCTGGCCAGCCTGCAGGTGCTGGACCTGATGAACGCCGAATCCACCGTGGGCGGGCTGGTGGGCAGCGTACCGGCTGGCCTGGGCAGCCTGACCCAGCTCCGCACCCTGAACCTGGCAGGCCATCAGCTCACCGGGACGATCCCGCTGCAGTTGAACAATCTGGCTGCCCTGCAAGTCCTCAACCTTTCCAACAACAACCTGAGCGGCGCGATCCCCGCGGGGCTGGGCGGCCTGGCCAATCTGCAGATCCTCGGCCTCAACAACAACCAGCTCAGCGGCGGAATTCCGCTGGAACTGGCCAATCTGAGCAATCTCCAGCGCCTCCTGCTGGCCAACAACAGCCTCACCGGCACGATTCCTGTCAGCTTGAGCGGGCTGAGCAATCTGACGCAACTGGTGCTGACCCGCAATCAGCTCAGCGGGCCGATTCCGCCGCAGTTGGGCAACCTCTCCCATCTCAGCGTGTTGATGCTGAACAACAACCGCCTGACCGGCGCGATCCCTGAGTCCTTGGGCAACCTCAGCCAGGCCTTCGATATCTGGCTCAACAGCAACGCCCTGAGCGGCGCAGTCCCCGCCACGCTGTGCGATCTGGATGGCTTGCTCTTCCTGGACGTGGGCTTCAACGCCCTCAGCAGCGCGCCGGCCTGTATGCCCTTGCTGGACCCCCAGTGGCGCGAGACGCAGACCATCGCCCCCGACAGCCTCAGCGCGGCCGCGGGCGCGGCGCAGGTGGCGCTGAGCTGGTCGCCCATCCCCTATCAGGGCGACGAAGGCTACTATGAGATCAGCTATCGGCCGGCCGGCGGCGTCTTCGCGGTGCATGGCGTCACTGCCAGCAAGGCCAGCGCCAGCTACACGGTCACCGGGCTGGCCCCCGACACCCCTTATGAATTGCGGGTGCGCACCTTCACACCGGCCCACAACGGCGCGCCAGCCTTCCAGCAAAACGCGCTGTGGAGCGACTACGCCGCGATCAGCGCCCGCACCCAGCCGGCCGGCGCCCTGAACACCCTCTTTCTGCCGCTGATCCATCGGAGGTAAGCCACCATGCCGCTGTCCTTTGCTGAGAAGCTGGCGCAGGCTGCGGCCGCCCGCGGCTCACTGCTCTGCGTCGGCCTCGATCCTGACCCGGCCAATTTCCCAGGCCACTTTGCCGCGGGCGATGTGGGCCAGGCGCTGCTGAGCTGGGGCCGCCGGCTGATCGACCAGACGGCCGACCTGGCCTGCTGCTACAAGCCCAACAGCGCCTTCTACGAGCAGTTCGGCGCGGCCGGCTGGGAGGCGCTGCGCCAGACCATCGCGGCCGTGCCGCCCGACATCCCCGTGCTGTTGGACGCCAAGCGCGGCGACATCGGCAGCACGGCCGCGGCCTACGCCCGCGCGGCCTTCGACGAGCTGGGCGCGGACGCGATCACCCTCAGCCCCTACCTGGGCCGGGACAGCGTCGCGCCCTTTCTGGCCCATCCCGGCAAGGCGGCCTTCGTGCTGTGCTACACCTCCAACCCCTCGGCCGCGGCCATCCAGGAGTCCGGCGCGGGCCAGAAACTGTTCGAGCAGGTCGCCCAGCAGGCCGTGGGCTGGGGCGAGCCGGGGCAGATCGGCCTGGTGGTGGGCGCCACCCAGCCCCACGCGCTGGCCAGGGTGCGGGCGCTGCTGGCCGGCCGGCCCTGCTGGATCCTCGCGCCGGGCGTCGGCGCACAGGGGGGCGACCTGGCCGCGGCGCTGGCCGCCGGGCTGGACGCATACGGCAGCGGCCTGCTGATCCCCGTCTCCCGTCACGTGATCTACGCCGACGACCCGCGCGCGGCCGCGCGCGCCCTGCGGGATGCGATCGAGAGCGGGAGAGCAGGTGAGCGGGAGAGAGCATCCCTGGCCCCCTCACCCCCTCACCCCCTCACCCCCTCTCTCATCCTCGCCCTGCACGATGCGGGCTGTGTGCAGTTCGGCCAGTTCACGCTGGCGTCGGGGGTGCAGTCGCCGATCTATCTCGACCTGCGGCGCATGGCCAGCCATCCGGCCCTGCTGCGTCTGGCGGCCGCGGCCTATGCGGAGCTGCTGCGGCCGCTGCGCTTCGACTGCCTGGCGGCTGTGCCCTATGCGGCGCTGACCATTGGGACGGCCATCGCCCTGGAGATGGACCGGCCGCTGATCTATCCGCGCAAAGAGGTCAAGGCCTACGGCACAGGGCGGGCCGTCGAGGGCGATTTTCAGCCCGGCCAGCGCGCCGCGGTGATCGAGGACCTGGTCACCAGCGGCGGCAGCGTGCTGACGGCCATCCAGACGCTGGAGGCGGCCGGGCTGGCGGTATCCGATGTGGCGGTGTTGATTGACCGTCAGCAGGGCGGCCCGCAGAATCTGGCCGCGGCCGGCTATCGCCTGCACGCGGCGCTGACCATGACGCAGATCGTCGCTGTGCTGGAAGCTGCCGGCCGTATCGACGCGTCGCAGGCCGCCGCCGTGCGCAGCTATCTGTCTCCTTCCCCCTCGTAGGACAATCTTCCAAGATCGTCCTGCCGCCTGCACGATCTGGGAAGATCGTGCTACAGCCAAGATCGTCCTGCCGCCTGCACGATAGGAGTACCCAAGACACCTATGCCCTCCCTCGAACCGCTCTTTCTGAACGACGAACGCCGCAAGACCAGCCTCGCCACTGGCTTCACCGGCCAGGACATCCTCTCCGTCTCCCAGTTCGACCGCGAGAGCCTGGAGCATGTTTTCACCCGCGCCCATGAGATGCGGGAGCTGGTGGACCGCGCTGGCTACAGCAATCTGCTCAAGGGCTACATCCTGACCTGCCTTTTCTACGAGCCCAGCACCCGCACCAGCGCCTCCTTCATCGCGGCCATGGAGCGGCTGGGCGGCAGCGTGATCCCCATCACCCAGGGCGTGCAGTTCAGCTCTGTCAGCAAGGGGGAGACCCTGGCCGACACGGTGCGGACCCTGGAACAATACTCCGATGTGATCGTGCTGCGCCATCCCGAGATCGGCTCGGCCCGGGTGGCGGCCGACTACAGCGCCGTGCCGATCATCAACGCCGGCGACGGCGCGGGAGAACATCCCTCCCAAGCGTTGCTGGATCTCTTCACCATCCAACAGGAGATGGGGCGCATCGATGGCCTGAAGATCGCCATGGTGGGCGACCTGCGCTTCGGCCGCACCGTCCATTCGCTGACCAAGCTGCTGGTTCAGTACGACGTCAGCCTGCGCTTCGTCTCGCCGGAGATCCTGCGCCTGCCGCTGGTGCTGATGAACGAGGTCAAAGACGCGGGGTTGAACGTGCGCGAGACCCACGATGTGGCCGATGTGATCGAAAACGCCGACGTGCTCTATGTGACGCGCGTGCAAAAGGAGCGCTTCAACGATCTGACTCAGTACGAGGAGGTCAGAGGGCAGTATGAGATCACCACCGAGCTATTGGAGCGGGCTAAAGCCAAAATGGTGGTGATGCATCCCCTGCCGCGGGTCGGCGAGATCCACTACAGCGTCGACTCCGACCCGCGCGCCGCCTACTTTCGCCAGGTCAAGAACGGCATGTTCATCCGCATGGCGCTGTTGGCGATGGTGTTGGGAAAGGCGTAGATGATCACCACATCCCTCACCTGTGACTTTCTGGACTGGCCACTGCGCTCGCCGCTGGTGCTGGCTTCGGGCATTATTGGGACCAGCGCCAGCCTGATGGCGCGCGCGGCGCGGGCGGGCGCGGGCATGGTGACGGCCAAGAGCTGCGGGCCCGCGCCGCGATCTGGGCATCCCAACCCGGTGGCGCTGGACTGGGGCGGCGGGCTGCTGAACGCTATCGGCCTGACCAATCCGGGCGCCGAGCATGAGGCCGTGTTGCTGACTGAGACCAAACGCCGGCTGGCGCCGCTGGGCGTGCCGTTGATCGCCAGCATCTTCGCCGGCACGGTGGAGGAGTTCGGCCAGGTGGCGGCCATCGTCGCCCAGACACGGCCCGACCTGATCGAGATCAACATCTCCTGTCCCAACGTGGGGGACGAG
>JAJTXO010000910.1 GCA_021463315.1 Caldilineales bacterium
GCGGACGTGATCAAGATCGAGCAGCCAGGCATCGGCGACGTGTGCCGCGGCTGGGGCCCGCCCTTCATCGAAGGCGAAAGCGCCTATTTCCTCTCCACCAACCGCAACAAACGCGGCATCGCCCTGGACTACACCAAGCCGGAGGGGCTGGCCATCTTCCACCGGCTGCTGGAGCAGGCTGATGTCTTTTTGATCAATCTGCCGCGCCAGGCCTCGCTGGACAAATACGGCCTGTCGGTGGAGGCGTGTCTGGCCCGCAACCCGCGGCTGATCCACGTCAGCATCACCGGCTTTGGCCGCAGCGGCCCCTATGCCGACCGCAGCGGCTTCGACATCATCGCCCAGTCCATGGCCGGGCTGATGGAGCTGACGGGCGAGCCGGGCGACCCGCCCATGCGCTTCCCCATGGCCATGGCCGACTTCAGCGCCGGCCTCTATGCGCTGATCAGCGTGCTGGCCGCGCTGCTGGCCCGTCAGCACACCGGCGTGGGCCAGGCCATCGACGTTAGCCTGGTGGAGTCGCAGCTCAACTGGCTGAGCTACCTGGCCGGCAACTACTTCACCACCGGCGAGGCGCCGCAGAAGACGGGCAACCAACACCCCACCATCACCCCCTACCAGCCCTTCAAGGCCGGCGACGGCAAGTGGATCGTAGTGGCAGCCGGCAGCGAGCGACTGTGGCGCAAGTTCTGCGAGGTGATCGACGCGGACGAAGGGCTAGTCAGCCATCCGCTGTTCGCCACCAACGCCCTGCGCAATGTCAACCGCGACCAGTTGACGCCCATCCTGGACCAGTACCTGGCCGCGCGGCCGGCGCGCGAGTGGGTTGAGTTGATGAACGCCGCCGAGATCCCCAGCGGCCCGCTCTACGCCGTAGACGAGGCGCTGAACGACCCGCACATCCGCTCGCGCCACATGATCGTGCAGATGGAGCATCCCGCCGTGGGGCCGTTCAAGTCGCTGGCCTTCCCCGGCCTCTTCTCCGGCACCCCCATGAGCTACCGCATTCCTCCACCCCGCCTGGGTGAGCACACCGAAGCGGTGCTGACCGAGCTGGGCTACGACGCGGCGGGGATCGCACGGCTGCGTGCGGAGGGGGTTGTGGCGGGAATCAATGGTTAATGGGCGACGGCCAATGGCTAATGGTTATCATGGAGAGTCAAGGCGAAGATGAGGACAAATGGAAGCGGCGCTGAGCAGACGCCAGATAGTCTGAGCTACGTTATCTGGCAGACCGATGAGACCATCGTGCTGCCAGACGGCGCGCTGTGGGCCAGCGGGGACGCCAGCCCCCAGGTGCGCAGCCCACAGCGGCTAGCCGCCGCAGGCGACATCGCCGCGCAGGTCGAGCAGATCCAGCGTGTGATCGTGGACGCGCTGACCGGCGCGCTGACCGGCATGGCGCCCGCCGTCGACGATCTGCCGGCCCGCCGCGACGAGATCGCCTCGCTGACCCTGGTGGCAGCCAACATGCAACTCAGCGCGCTCGGCGTCTCGCTGCTGGATCTGCGGATCGTGGCATTGGAGAAGGTGTAGCGAAGACGTCTTTCCCTCACCCTAGCCCTCTCCCAAGGGGAGAGGGGACCGGACGTGCGCACTCCCTCTCCCCCTGGGAGAGGGTTGGGGTGAGGGGCCAGTCCTGCATTGACTGACGGCGCTCCCTCACCCTAGCCCTCTCCCAAGGGGAGAGGGGACCGGACGTGCGCACTCCCTCTCCCTTTGGGAGAGGGAACCGGATGT
>JAJTXO010000911.1 GCA_021463315.1 Caldilineales bacterium
TACATTGGGGAAGACTTCCGAAGTCTTATGGACTGTGAGCTCGTTTTGAACAAACCTGCGCAGACTACGGAAGTCTCGACCCCGGCTTTTTGAGATGATACACCTGCAAGGCTCATCACAACGGCTTGGCATACGGCCGATCGGATGGTGCTGTTCGGAGGCTCGGACGCAGTTCCTTTGGACGTGATCGCCGATTCGGCTATAATCGCATTATAGACTTCTGTCACTCGGGTGCGAGCCACTGGTGACTGCGCTGCACATGCGCGGCGTGACGCCCAGCCCGGACCCGATTCCTGAAAGGCGACGACGATGAATGAGTTGATCTTGTCGGTAAACATTGAACCGCTGGAGGAAGGCGGTTATCTGGCGACCAGCAACGATCTGCAAGGCCTGATTGCTCAAGGCCGCACCATGGCAGAAACCATCGAGATTGCCCAAGATGTGGCGCGCAAGTTGATCGAGTCATACCTGGAGCACGGCGATCCCTTGCCGCCGAAACTCGCTGCAACCTTGGTCCAACCTCACCGCAAAACCTCTGTCAAGATCCCCGTGGGAGTATCGCCTGGGGTGGTAGCAATATGAGCCGGCTGCCGGCGCTTACCTACCGTGAGGTCATTGCCAGACTCCGGCAAGCTGGCTTTGTGTTTGATCGTCAAGCCAAAGGCAGCCACGAAATCTGGTACAACCCAGAGACCCGCCGCCGCACAACAGTCCCCAATCACCCGGGAGTCATTGCACGCGGGACGCTGCGCGCAATCATTCGGGAGACGGGGCTGTCGGTGGATGAATTCCTCTCACTGTGACATCGCTCTTCGTAGGCCCAGACCTCGAAGCCAGTGAGTTCTCAGCCATGTGGAGCACCATCTGACCCAGAGCAACCTGCCCGAGATCGGTTCCCAGGGCGTCGTGTCGGAGATCCTCAGCGGCCAGCGCGAGCTGAACGTCCGCCAGATCCGCGCCCTGGCCAGTCGCTTCCACGTCTCTCCCGCCGTTTTCATCTGATTGGGGTTGGGGTTCAAGACCGCAAACCTTGTACGCGTGCGCTGCACCCTGGGCTGACCTCGCGGCTGATGCCCACTATTCCAGCCTCTCAGACATCTCCACCCTTGCCGATCGGCTGGGAATGGTCGATCGTCAGCAGGTCGCCGGAGTCTGTTTCATGCACGCCGCAGTACTCACACGCAAATTTGGCCCGTGTGCGAACTGCTGCACGGATTTCGTCGCGTAGGGTCATGCTGGTTGAAACGCGCGACGTTGGGCTAATTGATGGCGAAGCGCCATGTTCTCACGGCGCAACGTTTCATTCTCGTTAGCCATTGTCTGAATGCTCAGTGAAGTCGCCACGATGCGCCCCAGAATGGCGTCAACCTGCTTCTTGAGTGGGCTCAGGTCGTTCGCTTCCGTTGACAGGCCAAGCGCGAGCGCCTCCGCCTGATCCTGTTCTGCATACCAGGCGTCGAGCTCAGAATGCTCATGAGCGGTCAGGGCCTCGCCGAGCGATCTTCGCAAATGCAGTCTCCACAAGCGGTCATCAGATGTTGCCATTGTCACCTCTGACCATCCCTGCTTTCGCAGTGGGCTAGCAGACCCAGAGAATCGTCTGGTCCACTGGGCGTGAGTGTACCACAATTCCCGTTGCGATCAAAACACTACGCCAGGCAAGGGCATCGATCACGCACGTCAAGTGGAAAGCGTTGTACGCTGGGGCTCAGGTACTTAACCGCATGACACAAACGAGCC
>JAJTXO010000912.1 GCA_021463315.1 Caldilineales bacterium
GTCTTCTTCTACCGGCCGGGCGAGGACCCGTTGACCGGCGGCTTTGGTCTGGCCGCTCCGACCACGGGCAACGCGGCCCAAGTCGATCTGGCTGCCCTGGACGCCGCCGCTGGCCATCCGCTGGACCCGGGAAGCTACCTGTGGAGCGTGCGGCTGGTGCAGGGCGGAAGCCCGGTGCGGGTGCTGGCCGACGGGCGGCGGCTGGTGTATCAGCGGCCGGCACAGCAACAGCCCGAGCAACCTGCTGCGATTCCAACGGAGGTTGGAGGAGACAAATGACGCTCTTTGTGCCGTCGTCGATATAGGGTCACTACAAACGGCTGACCAGGCCCGTAGAACTCACTTAGGCCGGCGGCTATGGAACAGGATTGTTGCACATGCAACGTCCTCGCATAGGTCTTGGTACAGTATGGAGAGAACAGCTATGAAACGATTAGTTAACCGGCCTGCGCTGGTAATCGCTACCGTCGCGCTTTTTCTGACTCTGGCTTTAGCGATCGTCGTAACTGGTGATGTTCCATCTGTTGCTATGGCGCAGGAGGGCATCGGCGCCTGGACGCAGATTAACGTTACAGGGCTGAACGAAGGCACGCGGGTCAATGCTGTGCGCCGCGTCAATACGTTGTTCGTCCTTGGAACGCGCAATCAGGGCCTTTTCCGCAGCGCCGACGGTGGCGTCGGGTGGCAGCAGGTGAGCGATTTTAACAGCGCCAATGTACGCGATGTGTGGCTGGCGTCTGACGGCGTAAGCGGATTGGCCGCAACTTTTGGGAACGGGTTGTTGCGCTCTACCAATGGCGGCGCCAATTGGGCCCAGATCGGCCAGAACATCGGCACCAACTTCACTTATGGTCTGGCTGCTAGTGGCAACACTGTCTTTTTGGCAACCGCCGACCGCGGAATTTGGCGGTCGAACGACGGTGGCGCCACATGGAGTGCGACCGGGGCCATCTCCAGTCCAGGCGCTGTCTCAGTCGCCGCTGTTTCGCCGCAGGTGGTTTACGCCGGTTCGGTCAACGATGGGCTGTTCAAAACCGTGAATGGTGGGACCAGTTGGCAGCGCAAAGGGTTCGCTGGCCAGACCGTACTGGCGGTGGCCGTTGATCCCCAGAGCACCTCGACACTATATGTGAGTGTTGCGAACAACGGGGTTTTTGTGAGCAACGACGGAGGTGATACCTGGACGGCCATTGCCAATGGTCTGGGGACCAACACTGTTTCTGGTCTTCTAGTATCTTATGGTGGTGGTAGCCGCAAGGTGTTGGCTGGTACGGATGGAAACGGCGTCTATTCCTTTGGAAACGGCTCTTGGAGCCAATTTGGCCTTTCCGGTACCACCGTCTACAGCCTGTCTGATTGGAGCACGACCGTCTACGCCGGCACCAACCGCAAGGTTTGGCAATACAGCTATCCGCCCACGCCGACCCCCACCCACACCCCCACGCCGACGGCGACGCCCACGGCCGGGGTGGCCATCGTGCTGCGCAACGCGCCGACGGGCGCGATCCAGCCGGGCGAGCAGATCGAGTACAGCATCGAATACCGCAATGGCCACCTGGCGGTGAGCAACGTGGAGATCAGCAACCTGATCCCCGACCGGGTGCAGTTGGTGCCGGGCAGCATCAGCTCGGGTGGGACGTCCACGGGCAACCAGCCGGGCGCAGAGGTGAAGTGGAGCATGGCGACGCTGGCCCCCAACGCCACCGGGACCGTGCGCTACCGGGTGGTGCGGCCGA
>JAJTXO010000913.1 GCA_021463315.1 Caldilineales bacterium
AGCGGCGTTGATGTCATGTGTCCTACGATACCACAGCTTTGTTTGATCTGCGTTAGCCAACTGCTAGCGTTGTGTTAGAAAGCCTGAATAGTTACCATCGTTCTTCGCTCATGGTTCATCGCTCATGGTTCATCGCTCATCATTGTCTTGCCCGCGTGGGTTGAGGGCATGCAATTCCCATGAGGGCGCACACTTGCCGCGTATCGAAACCCCTCCAGACGGACGATTTGGAAAATCGTCCTACGAACGCACTCGAATGTCAAATTGGCCTTCACACGCAACCCGTGATTCGGAAAAACTCTCTGCGATTCCGGGTTACGGGTTACGAGTTACGGGTTACGAGTTGCTCGTTACGCGCCGCCGTCTGCCCAGCAGCCATTCGATCAGCAGGAGCAGCAGGAAGATCAGCAGCGCCAGAAGACCGGTGGGAATGGTGACCAGCATGAACCAGCCCATGACGCCCATGCTGTAGAGCGTCTCGCCCATGTCACGACCATTGACGATGCAGGGATTGATGACCGCTTCGTTCAGCTCACAGCCGTTGGCGGAGGCGATGGAGCCTGCAACGCCAGCCAGAACGATCGGCCAGATCGTCCAGAGCATGATCAGGAGGAGGACAAACAAGTTGCGCAGCAGCTTCTTCATGGGGTGAAGGTTCGTCTGGACCTGAATCAGCGGATCGCCTTGAGCAAAGGCACGAGCTTGTATTTTCGTTCGTGAAGCGCCAGCAGGCTGGCGAGATAGACCTGCCATTCAGCCAGACGGCCATGCTGGGCGAAGATGACGCGCGCCAGGCGCAGCCACTCAACGGCTCGGTCGTAGTCCTTGGCCTTCTTGGCGTCCATGATGCTCTCCGCTTGCCGCTTGCAGTGCTGGATGCCCCAGTCGGGGTAGTCAGCGCGGGTCAATTCTATCACGCGTTGCAGATCGCCGCTCCAGGGAGATTGATCGATCAAGGCCATGGCCTCGACCCACATCCGCTCGTACAGATAGACGTTTAGCGGATTGCCGCGCACGCCCGCCTCACCGACCTGGGCCAGCAGTCCGGTTTTCAGGGTGGGCCACTGCACGCCTGCCAACCGCTCGACCGTCTTGTAGTCATCCAGGGCCAGCCCGCTGATGAAGGCCACCTGCGCCGCACGCAGGGCCAGGCCCCGGTCGCCAGCCTGTTCTGCCTGCACCACCGTCCAACGCGCCAGCTCTCGCCGATCTCCGTACTCGCTCAACCCCAGGCCGTAGGCGGCAATGATCAGGGCTGCTGTTGGCTCGCCCTGCCCGACCAGCGTCTCCGCCAACGACAAAACATCCTTTGGTGCGACCAGGTACTGCTGAGCCTCGTCGACGGCGCGTTCGACCTGGCCGCTGCGAGCCAGCATGTTGATGTAGAGGCCGGTCTGTCCCTCGGCCTCGGCCAAATGAACGTACTCCTCCAATCGGCCCTGGCGCTGCAGGATGCGCAGCCGCGCCAACGTCAACTGGTCGGCAAAATAGGGCGCTTCTTCCTCCCAAGCTCCCTTGTCGCTGACGTTGCCCTGCATGGCGGCTGCCAGCGGCGGGTAGTCCCACCATTGATCCAGCGCCGTTTGAAGAATCTCGAGGTCGATGCCGTCTTCCCAGGCTTCCGCGCGGGCGTACCATTGGTCACGCTGTGCCCGGTCCAGGTCCATGCTCAGCAGCGCCTCGGCCAGCAGCAGGCCCAGTTCTTCCCTCGCCTCGATAAAGGCGTCCTCGTTGG
>JAJTXO010000914.1 GCA_021463315.1 Caldilineales bacterium
TCTTGAAGCCGGCCGGATTGTCGCGACTGAGGCCGACGCCTTGCAGATTGAAGGCAAAACAAGCCTGATCCCCCGTCCAATCATGGAGATAGCTGGCCGCGTGGCGGATATCGTCGTCGGCGAGAAAGAGTCCTACGCCCCAATAGACCACGGCCACGTTGCGCCGGCCCTGGAGGATCTCCTGGACCTCAGGACGGCCCAACAGCTCTTCAGGTCGGGCGGCGTTGGCCTCAAAAAAGTGAATGTTCGGCGTGTCGCCCAGAATCTCGTGGGCGTACTGCACTACCACCGGATCATAGTCGGAGTAGATCACCGTGGTTCCCTCGGGCGTCACGCCGTGCAGATTGTCCGGGGTGGGCAGTCCAGAGGCGAAGTCGATGATGGTGTCGTAGCCGCGCACCGTGGTCAGCTCGTGAGCCACATCGCGCAGACACCAGCGCTGCAAGCGCACGAATTTCGTCACAAAGGGGGCGAGACTGATGACATACTCGGCCGCGCGGCGATCCACCTCGAAGTTATGATGTCCACCGAGCAGATAATCATAAACGCGGCCAGCGCTGGGAACGCTGGCATCGACGATGCTTTCTTTGGGCATGGTAGGTTCCTCCAACAGGGATACCGAGAATAACTTGCTTAATCTGGCTGCAATTCTAGCACATTGTCGCCCTGAACACAAGTGACAAATCAGGCCACCCGTCCCTGGGATTGTCAGCAATTCCAACGCAACGGCTCAGCCCAAGACTGCGAAAGTCGCCGCAACACTCAAAAAGGACGTAGTTTCGGGTGAAAGGCCAGGTTCAACCCCGATGCGCGTCCGCCAAAGCCGGCTAAAGCCTCGACTTCGCGTCAGTTTTGGAATTGCTGTGGGGCCATTCGGTCTTTTCCAACCATGGGAGTATAATCGTACAACTGCGAAAACGCAGGCGGGCGCGGTCGACCCCTGTGAGGTGCTGGGCGAAGACCGGCTCGAACGACTACTTTTGGTGAGACGCTGTCAGCCCAAGACTTCCGAAGTCTTTCGGTCGCACCCATCACAAGATCAATCGGCTTTTATGGACCTAGCACACATTCGTAATTTCTGCATTATCGCCCATATCGACCACGGCAAGAGCACCCTGGCTGACCGCCTGCTGCAGGTGACGCACACCATCTCCGATCGGGAGATGAAGGAGCAGGTGCTGGATTCCATGGACCTGGAGCGGGAAAAGGGGGTGACCATCAAGGCGTCCGCGGTGCGCATGAGCTACCCCGCGAACGACGGTCTGACCTACGAGATCAATCTGATCGACACCCCCGGCCACGTCGACTTCTCCTACGAGGTCAGCCGCGCCCTGCAGGCCTGCGAAGGCGCGGTGTTGGTGGTGGACGCCACCCAGGGCATCGAGGCCCAGACCCTGGCCAATCTCTACCTGGCCATGGGCGCCGACCTGGAGATCATCCCCATCATCAATTTCCTGGTCACAAACAACGAAACGAACCTTAACTTCTCTGTTCATCACCCCCATAAGGAATCGCTGCAGGGTGGTCGTTAATCGGTTTTCTAACCACTCACGGCCATACGCATTCATGCAGCCGATCACAAAGGTGTTATCTGAAAAATCCACCAGATGGGTTGGCTTCACCCAAGTACTAAAAGCCGCCCGCGACATATCCATTTCGAGGTTAGCAATTGCCGCTTGCCAGGCTTTCTCCGGTGAAAATCCAATGACTGCATTCATAAAAGAAATCCCTATT
>JAJTXO010000915.1 GCA_021463315.1 Caldilineales bacterium
CAGGAGTCAAAGCAATGAGCGAACAAGCATTTACCTCGATGGTGGCCGCCAGCAGCGCGGGCGATGCGCCGGAGATCGGCGTAGGCATGTTGGGCTATGCCTTCATGGGCAAGGCGCACAGCAACGCCATGAAAAAGCTGCCCTATATGATCTACCCGCCGGTGGCCATCCCCAAGCTGGCCGCGATCGCTGGCCGCAACGCGGCGGCTGTAGCCGAGGCTGCCAAGCGCTTTGGCTATCGAAAAGCCTACACCGACTGGCGGGCGATGATCGAGGATCCCGACGTGCAACTGCTGGACAACGGCGGCCCCAACAATCTGCACGCCGAACCATCGATCCTGGCCGCGCAGTGGGGCAAGCATGTGCTGTGCGAAAAGCCGCTGGCCCGCAACGCCGAGGAGGCCAAGGCCATGTGGGACGCGGTGGAGCAGGCCGGCGTCAAGCATATGACCGCCTTCAACTACCGCTTCGTGCCGGCCGTGCGCATGATCCGCGACCTGATCGACCAGGGCGCGCTGGGCCGCATCTACCACTGGCGCGCCGTCTACCTGCAGGAATGGATCATGCCCCACTACGGCACGCCGATGATCTGGCGGCTGAACCGGGAGCTGGCCGGCAGCGGCGCGCTGGGCGACCTGGGCGCCCACATCATCGACCTGGCCCACTACCTGGTGGGCGGCGTCAAGAGCGTGTCGGCCCTGACCAAGACCTTCATCCAGCAGCGCGATCGGGACGAGGGGGGCGCGGGCGTGGTGGATGTGGACGACGCCTTCGCCGCGGCGGTGGAGTTCGAGAACGGCGCCATCGGCACCCTGGAGAGCACCCGCTTTGCGGCTGGCCGCAAGAACCACAACGTCTTCGAGATCAACGCGGAGCGGGGCTCGGTGCGCTTCAACCTGGAGCGCATGAACGAGGCGGAGGTGTTCTGGGTAGATGAGCAGCCCCAGGCCACGCAGGGCTTCCACAACGTGCTGGTGAGCGAGAGCCATCACCCCTGGTGGCGCCATTGGTGGCCGCAGGGCCACATCATCGGCTGGGAGCACACCTTCGTCCACGAGATCAACCATCTGCTGGAAGCCATCGTCAACGATCAGCCAGTCGGCCCGCACGGCGCCACCTTCGAGGACGGCTACCGCTGCGCCGTGGTCTGCGACGCCATCGTCGAGTCCAGCCAGAGCGGCCGCCGCGTCGATATCGCGTATTGACTCGTAACTCGTCATGCGTAACTCGCAACCCGGAAGGGCGCGACGTGGATGTTGACCTGCCAAGGGCAGCGTCAACGAAGGTACGGCGCACGTGCCTCGCAATCAAAGAGAGCCCCGCGATTCCGAGGCGCGCATCTCGCATCACCTGTCCCGTCTTGACAGGCTTCGTGCATGATGGTACAATCTTTCCACACACATTTCGGAAGGAGTAACCCCCATGGCGGATCGCAAGATTCGTGTACTGGTAGCTAAGCCCGGCCTGGATGGCCATGATCGCGGCGCCAAGGTCGTGGCGCGCGCGCTGCGCGACGCCGGCTTCGAGGTCATCTACACCGGCATTCGTCAGACGCCCGAGATGATCGCTGAAGCAGCGCTCCAGGAAGACGTCGACGTGGTAGGGCTGAGCATCTTGTCCGGCGCGCATCTGGCGCTCTGCCCGCGGGTGGTAGAGTTGCTGCGCCAGCAGGGCCTGGACGATGTGATGGTGCTGGTGGGCGGCATCATCCCCGACGAG
>JAJTXO010000916.1 GCA_021463315.1 Caldilineales bacterium
AAGAGCTTTTTCACGCATCGGATTACCTCGGACGTTCGTTTGAGATCGGGGGGACGAAATTGGTTTTCAACAAGGGGACATTGGACAGGGCTGCCGTAAAATATGGCCGGGCCATCGCCCACAGTGCCAATATGGCGGCGGAAATATACCGCCTGCTTCCCGGAGCGGATGTGGAAATCTCCGTGGACGAGACGGATTTCGCCACCACACCGCAGGAGCATCTTTTCATCGGCTCGGAACTCAAAAGACGCGGTGTTCGCGTCACGGGTCTGGCTCCCCGTTTTGTGGGAGAATTCGAGAAGGGCATCGACTACCGGGGCGACCTCAAGGCGTTCGAAGACCAGCTCCGCCTCCATGTGGACATCGCCAGGTATTGCGGTCCCTATAAAATCAGCATCCACAGCGGATCGGACAAATTCGCCGTTTACCCGGTGATCGGACGGCTCTGCGGCGATTTGCTCCACGTAAAAACAGCGGGAACCAGCTATCTGGAGGCCCTGCGGGCCGTCTGCCGTTCCGATCGTCCCCTGTTTGAAGAAATCGCCGCCTTCTCCCACTCGCGTTTCGCAATGGACAGGGCCAGTTACCACATCTCCACAACGGAGGCGGAGGTCGAGGCCCTGCGCGGGACGGATGCCGCGGATCTCGAACGGATGTATTTGGATGAACGGGTTGGCCGCCAATTGCTGCATGTGACTTTCGGTTCAGTCCTGACCGTTGGGAAAAGGCCGGATGGCCGGACTTTCAAGGAGGCCATTCTGGAGACCCTCGGGGAAAACGAGGCCCTCCACCATTATCTTGTTGAAAAGCATTTCGACCATCATCTTGAACTCTTGAACGCCGGTTGAAATGAAGCCCTTCATCCACGACGACTTTCTTCTCGGGACGCAGACGGCGCGGGAATTATACCACCATCACGCGAAGCACCTGCCGATCATCGACCACCATTGCCATCTTCCCCCGGAAGACATCGCGAACAACCGGCGGTTCAACAACCTGTTCGAATGCTGGCTGGAGGGTGACCACTACAAATGGCGGGCCATGCGGGCCAACGGCATCGGTGAACATCTCATCACCGGCGATGCCTCTCCGCGCGAGAAGTTCGAGGCATGGGCGCGCACGGTGCCGATGACCTGCCGGAATCCCCTCCACCATTGGACCCACCTGGAACTCGCCCGCCATTTCGGCATCACCGATCTTCTGGACGAAACCAGCTCGGAGTCCGTCTGGCAGCAGACAACCGGCCAGCTTCCGTATCTCCCCGTGCAGACCATTTTGGAAAAAATGCGAGTGGAGGTCGTCTGCACCACCGACGATCCCACGGACACCCTGGCGCATCACCAGGCTTTCCGCAGCACCGGGATCCCGGTCAGAATGCTGCCGACCTTCCGGCCGGACAGGGCCATGCAAACGGAGGATCTTCGGGCCTGGAACGCCTGGGTGGACAAGCTGGCTTCCGTCAGTGGCGGCAGGATCGCCGACTTTCAGGCCTTTCTCGCCGCATTGAAGACACGGCACGGTTTTTTCCATGAGATGGGCGGACGGCTGTCGGATCACGGGCTGAATTATTGTCCTGTGGCCGGGGCCACCGACGGGGAATTGGCGGAAATCTTTCGCAAAGCCCGCGCGGAGGAACCTCTCCCGGCGCATGAATCCGAACAACTGGCCGCGAGGATTCTTCTCGAGACAGCCCGTTGGAAC
>JAJTXO010000917.1 GCA_021463315.1 Caldilineales bacterium
GCGTCTCGCCCGGCGGATCAACGGTACAGGACACGATCATCAGGGCGTCTCGCCCGGCGGATCAACGGTGCAGGACATGATCATCAGGGCGTCTCGCCCGGCGGATCAACGGTACAGGACACGATCATCAGGGCGTCTCGCCCGGCGGATCAACAAAAAAACCTCTCTCGTCGGGAAGATGAGAGAGGTTCGCTCAGGGGCCAAAAGCGGTTGCCATCGGCACAAAAACATCCCCGAGGGGGGATGATCAGGACGTGCCAGCGCTACCTGATCTCATCTTCCAGAACAAGTCTGCCGGATTTGGCACCCTGGCACTCAGGCAGCGTCCTTACTGCACGAGTCGGGTTGTCGAGGCTTCACAGGGCCGGTCCCTCTGCCTCTCTGGATAAGAGTTTGGACTATTCGGTTGGTGGGCGGTAGGATATCCAAGACCGGCCGATCTGTCAAATCTGGCGACGACAGATCGACGATGGTGCAAACTAGCTACGAACGACGCGCACGCTACCCGCGCAGCCGAGCCAGCTCCTCGCGCAGGCGAACGTTCTCGGCTTCAGCCTGCCCAGCGCGCTCCTCGGCTGTCATGGCGCGCTCTTCGGCTGTCATGGCGCGCTCCTCGGCCGTCATGGCGCGTTCCTCGGCCGTCATGGCGCGCTCCTCGGCCGTATCCGCCCGTTTCTCAGCGTAGACGACACGCTCCTCGGCCAGGCGAACCTGAGCTTCGGCCACCAGTCTTGCTTCATCGTCCGTCAGCAGTCGCTGGCCCGTCTCCAGGTCGTAGAAGCGCAGCACGTTGTCCTCGTCCAGCGCCAACCGCAGGCCCAACAGCGGGCTGACGTACTCGGGCGGCTCGCCCGGCTCGGGCGGAAACGCCAGTCCACCCAGCACCAGCTCCTGGTTCTGCGGCTGCATGGGCACGAAGCCCCCACCGGCCTGCTGATATCCGAGCAGCGGCGGGTCCAGATAGTCGGCGGTGGGATCGTAGAGGTAGTATTCCTCCACGCCCAGCCGGGCGTAAAGCCCCATCTTGTACAGTTGATCCTCGCGCTGTGTGGTCTTGGACGTCACCTCGAAGACAACTTTTGGCCCGTGGCCCTCTTGCCACAGCTTGTAGATATTGCGGCGGTGCGGCGCTACGCCCCAGACCACGAAGCAGTCGGGCGCCACCGATTTGCGCGGGTTGCCCTCCTCGTAGTAGAGCAGCAGATTGCCGCTGACGTATACCTGCTGGCCGGTGAAATAGCGCCGCAGCAGGTTGATGACGTAGAACATCAAATCACGATGCAGGTCAGTTTCTGCCATGGGTCTCCCGTCCGCTTCAGGGTATTCGACCAAATCGGTCGCCGGCTTGATGGGTTTCAACTGCAATGTCATGCCATGCACCTCGCTCATTCTGACTCTGTTCCATCGTATCATCTCAAAAAACCGGGGTCGAGACTTCCGAAGTCTGCGCAGGTTTGTTCAAAACGAGCTCACAGTCCATAGGACTTCGGAAGTCTTCCCCAATCCATTGAGATGACACGTGCCATCCTCTCAGACAATGATGCCATTGTACCATCCGTTCGGTCAGAACGCAATCACACGGCGTTGGCGGGTATCCCTTACAATCGTTTCCTGCGGGAGGTTCAGGCGCGCAACATCGTCATCCTCGAGAACGAGGAGTTTTTTGATGAGTTGGCCTTCCTGGCAGATGCC
>JAJTXO010000918.1 GCA_021463315.1 Caldilineales bacterium
GTCAACGCGATCTCCTGCCAGCAACTGACCCTGACCATGGGCATTCGCCTGCTCAACCGCTTGGTGGAGACCTATGGCGCGCCCATGCAGACAGCAGCCGGCGTCTCCTATGCCTTTCCTGGCCCCGCCGATCTGGCGACCGCCGACATCGAGGACCTGCGGCGCATGAGCTTCAGCTATCAGAAAGCCCGCTACTTGACCGGCGTCGCGCGGGCTATCGTGGATGGGCAGATCGATTTAGAACAGATTGGCCAGCTCGACGACCAACCAGCCGTCGACCGGCTGCGCGAGCTGAAGGGGGTGGGGCGCTGGACCGCGGAATACTTTCTGCTGCGCGGCCTGGGGCGCACGCACATCTTCCCCGGCGATGACGTAGGCGCCCGCAACCATCTGCAACGTTGGCTAGGCTTGTCTGGCGCCATGACCTACGAGCGGACAGCCGCGGCCATGCAGCGCTGGGCTGGCTACGGCGGGCTGGTCTATTTTCACATGTTGCTGAAAAGCCTGGCCGAAAAAGGGCTGATCAAGGAGAAATCATGCTGAAGATCAAACGTGTCTACGAAGCCGCTGAGAGCAGCGATGGCCAGCGATTCCTGGTCGAGCGGCTCTGGCCGCGCGGCATGAAGAAAGCAGCGCTGAAAATGGATGCTTGGCTGAAAGATGTCGCGCCCAGCGCTGACTTGCGGCGCTGGTTTGGACATGATCCCCTCAAGTGGGACGAATTCCAGCAGCGCTATCGGGCTGAGCTGGACAGCAACGCCGCCGCCTGGGCGCCCATCTTGCACGCGGCGCAACAGGGCGACGTGACCCTGCTCTACAGCGCGCATGACACCGAGCACAACAACGCCTTGACGCTGATGTCCTACCTGGAGCAGCACATCGCGGCGTCCGGCGCTTGAGCTTCACCCAGTGGCGGGTAGTTGCCCGGCAAAGCCCTCACAAGGGCAGCGCGGGGCTGTGTCTAAGAGGACGCTGATTTACGCCGATACACGCGGATCAGAGGAGAAGAAAATGCATGTTCCGCCCTCTGATCCGCGTTCATCCGCGTCCCGGATTGTGTCACGAGGGGGGCGCGGGGCGGTCAAGTGTTGGCGCCTTGGCGCCGTTGGGCAGATCGGCCAACACAGCGTCGAAATCGCTGGCCAACGCCAACTGGACGATCAACGCCTGTAGCTTGGCTTCGTCCGAGACATGATCGAGGTAGCTCTCCAGCACGCGAGCCTTGGAGAAGGGAGGATCGAAGCGCGTCGCCGTCAAGGTCAGAACGGCCTGCTTCATCCCTTCCAACTGACCCTCGGCGCGGCCCTCGGCGCGGCCCTCGGTGAGACCCTTCTCGCGCCAACGTCGCAGATAGGGGCTCTCGAACTCGTATTCGTCACTGGCCAGGAAATTCTCGATCATTTTCAACATCTCCTCGTCGCTGGACAGCGCCAGCAAGCCGTTGAACAAGCGCGCACGCAACTCAGCGTCCGTCTGCTGACGAACAAGGGTCACGACTTCAGGCAGAACGGTGGACAGATCGGCAGGTCGTGTCAGGCTCACCAGCGGGAGCAAGGCAGGGCGGCCGGTTTGCACGATCTCCGCGCCGCTCATCTGCCACAACAACAGCGGCGAATAGCGCCATTCCAGCGTCGCCCTGCCCTGGCCATCCTCGATGCGATACAGGCCGGTGTCGTCCTGGCCGGCATAG
>JAJTXO010000919.1 GCA_021463315.1 Caldilineales bacterium
GTTCAAGATGAGACGCCTGTCGATCGTCAACGGCAAGCGGCAACGGCAACCGGCAAACAACAGCCTCCGTTGACCGATTACCGATCACCGATCACCGATCACCGATCACCGCTCACCGCTCACCGCTCAGCCTCCCTCCTGCACCGGCACATTTTCCCACCCCGTCACCATCGCTTTGATGTCCTCGGTGGGGGTGGCGCCGGTGGTGGTGAGGTAGACATGGGCGACGACGAAGGTGGCCAGCAGCCAGGCGATCAGGGTGTGGAAGGGAGCCAGCCAGGGCAGGCCGCCCAGCATGTTGGCGGTCTGCGGCCACTGCTGCACGCCCCACATCAGCACCCCGGTCAGGATCTGCAAGGGCAGCAGCACATTCAGCAGACCGAAATAGGTCAATTGCTGCAGTGGGTTGAGCTTGCGGCGATAGCTTTTGTCGAAGGGATGTTCATCGCCCCGGAAAATCCCTTGCAGATAGTACTTGGCCTGCAGAATCGCCTGGTCGAAGAAGCCGGCCGGCCGCGGGATGAACTGGCGGATCTGGCCGGTGGTGACGTGCCAGAACAGCGCCAAGGCCGCGTTGATCACCAGCACGAAGGCCAGGATGTTGTGCAGCGTGACCATGTGGCGAAAGGCGAAGTGGCCGAACATGTCCGGCCGGTGGATCACCAGCCCGGTCAGGAAGAGCAGCAGGATGGTGAAGGTTTGCAGCCAGTGCCAGAAACGCTCGTAGCGGTCGTACATGTAGACCCGTTGGGTCGGCACGGCTTCCTGGGGCCGGCGCCGGCTGCTGATCACCCGCAAGGTGGCGTGCGCGCCGATCAGCAACAGCGCGCCGACGAAGATCAGCGCGCCGGCCCAGTCGATCCAGTGGATGCGGTTGTGGCCGAAGATGTAGACGCCGTCGGCCTGCGGGTCGGGCCGATAGACCAAGGTCTGCCCCGCGGCGGCGTCCAGGCTCATCACGCCGCTGGCCGCGACGTTGCTGTTCTGGACGAACTGCGGCAGCACGCCGCCCGGCACGCGATCGGCCAGCGCCATCGGCGCGGCCAGGCTGGACTCGTCGCTGTGGCAGGCCTGGCAGTCGCTGGTGGCCGCCGAGCCGCGCACCACGCTGTGGTTGATGCTGTAGGGCTGCACCTGGCCGTGGATGCGCGGCTGGCCCAGCCCCAGCTTCTCCAACTGGCCAGCCACCGCCGCCTCGGTGGCCGCGTCGTCGATGACCAGCTCGGCCGCGCTCAGCGCGCCGTCGCCATCGCGATCGAAGGCCGCGACGATCTCCGGCCGGTGCGCGCCGTCCACCAGGAACGCGGCCTGCAGATCGATCTGCCGCACCGGCCGCACGTTGCCGAAGGCATCCTCGTAGACCCAGAACCAGGAGCTGATCAAGTTGTAGGGGGTCAGCATCGACCGGCCATCCATGTCGGTGCGCTGCATCAGCACCGGCTGGAAGCCGGTCACCAGGTCGGCGACGGTGCTGTCCCCCTCGATGCCGCGGCAGGCTGTCACCGGCGCGCCGTCGGCCTGGAGCACCGTCCAGTCGTAGGATTGGATGGCCGGCGCCGCCAGCCGCGGCACGTGGCAGCTCTCGCAGGCCACCTCCTGCATGTGGCGCTCGGTGTAGGGCAGCCAGCCGCGGTGGGTGGGAACGGCGTCGTGGCAGGACTCGCAGCGGCGCATGGTGGCCTTGCTC
>JAJTXO010000092.1 GCA_021463315.1 Caldilineales bacterium
CCGGCTGATGGCCAAGCTGAGCATCAAAGACCTGCCCAGCCTGGTCAAGTTCGCGGTGCAGCACGGGCTGACGCCGCTGAGCTAACGCCTCGGTATCATCTCAAAAAACCGGGGGCGAGACTTCGGAAGTCTTCCCCACTTGCCAGCCGGCATCAGAGGTTGAAACCATCTGATTTAGGGTTCGCGACGGCCAGATGTAGAGCTTTTTCGCCCATTGCGCCAAGTCTCCCGACAGACGCCGGCAGCCATCCTGTGATAGAGTAGGAGGCAAGCCGGCCTGCAACCAAGCGCCGGTTGAGCTCAGGAAGACTCCGATCATGGCAACCATCAGAGTGCTCATAGCAGACCCAACGTCGCCAGAAGCCGAGCCAGGCGCTGCGCTGTTTCAGCAACGGGATATTGTCATTGTTGGCGCGGTGACCTACGTGCAGCTTGTCGATCTGGACCTGCACGAGCTTGAGCCTGATGTGCTGGTTCTAAGGATCGTCGATGCCGCAGGTCTGGACCTGCTGCGCCACATCCGCAGCACCTACGGCTGGCTGCGCACGGTGATGACCACGTCGCAAACCGACACGGGCCTTTTGTATCGTGCGCTGCAGGCCGGCGCCCAGGGCGTGGTCTCCTATCGCCTGGCCGGCGAAGCGCTAGGCGACGCAGTGCGCGCAGTCTATGCTGGCGGCACCTTCATCAGCCGGGACGCGTCGACAGCGCTGCTGGATAGCTATCTGGGCCTGGGAGGGGGGTCGAGGGGGCCGCTGAAGCGCCTTAGCCGGCGGGAGCGCCAGGTATTCGATCTGGTCCTGGAGGGCAAAACCAGCAATCAAATTGCCCTGCAACTGGCGATTTCTCCCAAATCTGTTGAAACCTACCGGGGACGCTTGATGGTCAAGTGCGGGGTGCGCAATATGCCGGGTCTGCTGCATTTCGCGGCCGAGCATGGGCTAATGGCACAGTGAGTTCTTGGGCAGGGAGCCAGTCTATCGCAACGAGTAATGCGTAATCCGTAACCCGGAAGCGCGGGGTGGGTTTCTGGGTATCGCAATGCGTGATGGGGAGCATGCGCGCGGGGGAACGAAGAGGCGGAACACGCGGAACCCTACCTGATGCAAGGCTCGTTCTGCGCGCGTCTGCGCGTTCTCAACCCGCGCGCTGCCGCTCGTCGTTTAGGCAATTTTCGCAAGGTTATTTGACAAAATCCAAGGGGCGGTGTTATACTGCGGGACACTTACTGATTGACAGGGATTGATCTCGAGGCGATGACATGACCGGTTTGAGTCCCCAAGATACGACGACCCCAGCAGGACAGATTCTGGAGTTCCTGCTGCGCAACGGCCCAGCCAGCATCAAAGATCTGGAACAGGCGTCTGGCGTGACGGCCACCGCCGTGCGCCAGCAGTTGGCCAGCCTGACGGCCGAGGGCCTGGTGAACATGTCCAAGGAGCGGCAGGGCGTCGGCCGGCCGCGCAATTTGTATCAGCTCACCGAGCGATCGCATGGCTTGTTTGCCTACTATAGCGACGAGCTGGCGTTGGATCTGATCGGCGAGCTGCTGGAGACCGAAGGCGCCGACAAGCTGCGCTATCTGCTCAACCGCGTCGGCGTCAAGCTGGCCAGCCAGTATCGCCGCCAGATCAAAGGCGAGGCCATGGGCGACCGGGTTCGCCAGCTTTCGCTGCTGCTGGACCGGCGCGGCGTGCGCGTCGCCCTGGAGCACAGGGACGACGTCATCGTTTTGAACGAGTACAACTGCCCCTACCACGACCTGGCTTCGGTCCATCGCGACGTGTGCGAGATGGAGCGCAACGCCTTTTCCCTGGCGCTGGACGCTGAGGTCACGTTGAAATCATGCATCCAAGACGGCCATCATAGCTGCCAGTTCGTCGTAAACAACCGGCACGATAGCCGATAGACATCGTCCAACACAAAACAAGGAGTCCAAAAACCACTATGACCAGCGAGCTAATCATCAAGGACCTGCACGTTTCCGTCAACGACGGCGAGAAAGCGGTCCTGAAGGGTGTGAATCTGACCATTCGTCAGGGCGAGGTGCATGCCCTGATGGGGCCCAACGGCTCTGGCAAGAGCACCCTGTCCAACGCCATCATGGGCCACCCGCACTACACAGTGACCAGCGGCGACATTCTGCTGGATGGCGAGAGCATTCTGGAGCTGGAGCCCAACGAGCGGGCCCGGCTGGGTCTCTTCCTGGCCTTTCAGTACCCGGTGGCCGTGCCCGGCGTCAGCATGGCCAACTTCCTGCGCACGGCCGTCAGCAACGTGCGCGGCTACACCGATCAGGCGCCGCCCAGCAACGGCAGCAGCCAGCAAAAGACCATCGGCTCCAACCTGATGCCGATGCGCGACTTTCGCAAGGAACTGCTGGAGAAGATGGATGAGTTCAACGTCGATCGCAGCTTCGCCAAGCGCTACCTGAACGAAGGCTTCAGCGGCGGCGAGAAGAAGCGCGCCGAGATCCTGCAGATGGCCATGTTGCAGCCCAAGTTCGCGATCATGGATGAGACCGACAGCGGCCTGGACATCGACGCCCTGCGGGTGGTCTCCGACGGCGTCAACAAGCTGGCTGGCCCCGGCCTGGGCATTCTGCTGATCACCCACTATCAGCGTGTTCTGAACTATGTTCAGCCCAACTTCGTCCACGTGTTCTTCGATGGGCGCATCGTGATGAGCGGCGGCGCCGAGCTGGCGCATCAATTGGAGACCCAGGGCTATCAGTGGGTCAAGGACGAGTTCGGTGAGACCGAATTGGTAAAGGCGTAATTCAGTACTTCACGATTGTTGTCTCACGCAAAGGCGCAAAGACCGTAAAGGCCAGAGATTTCTGGCTTTTTTGACGGCTTTGCGTGAGAATCGTGGTATCATCTCAAAAAAACCGGGGTCGAGACTTCCGAAGTCTGCGCAGGTTTGTTCAAGACGAGCTCACAGTCCATAAGACTTCGGAAGTCTTCCCCCTCTATTGAGATGATACGAATCGTGAACTACTGAATTCGGTAGATTGATCGGTTGTGTGACTGCAACCAGCCGCCGCTGAACGACGATACAGCCATCCGCGGCCGACTCGACCAATTTACCCATGTACCAATCTACCAGTGACCATTAGGAGAACTGTATGGCTACTACAAGTGACCGCGAAGCGCTGTCGGGCGTAAAAGAAGAATACCAATATGGCTTCAGCATGCCTGAGGAGTACGTCTTCAAGGCGCGCAAAGGCATCGATCACGACGTGATCGACCAGATGTGCGACATGAAGCGCGAGCCCGACTGGATGCGCGAGTTTCGCCATCGCTCGCTGGATATCTTCCTGTCCAAGCCGATGCCCACCTGGGGCGCGGACCTCAGCGAGATCGACTTCGACGACATCTACTATTACATCAAGCCCACCGAAAAACAGGGCAAGAGCTGGGACGATATTCCGGACAGCATCCGGGACACCTTCGACCGGCTGGGCATCCCCGAGGCCGAGCGCAGCTTTCTGGCCGGCGTCGGCGCGCAGTACGAGTCCGAGGTGGTCTATCACTCGCTGCAAGAGCAGTGGTCCAAGCTGGGCGTGATCTTCCTGGACACCGACGGCGGGCTGCGCGAGCACGAGGAGATCTTCAAAGAGTACTTCGGCACGGTGATTCCGCCGTCAGACAACAAGTTCGCTGCGCTGAACTCGGCGGTCTGGTCGGGCGGCAGCTATGTCTATGTGCCCAAAGGGGTGCATGTGGATATCCCCTTGCAGGCCTATTTCCGCATCAACGCCCAGAACATGGGCCAGTTCGAGCGCACGCTGATCATCGTGGAAGAGGGCGCCAGCGTCCACTATGTGGAAGGCTGCACCGCGCCGACCTATGCCTCGGATTCGCTGCACAGCGCCGTGGTGGAGATCATCGTCAAGGATGGGGGACGCTGCCGCTATACCACCATCCAGAACTGGTCCAACAACGTCTATAACCTGGTGACCAAGCGCGCTGTGGCCGAAAAGGGCGCCACCATGGAATGGATCGACGCCAATCTGGGCTCCAAGGTGACGATGAAATACCCCGCGGTCTACATGATGGGCCCCAAGGCCCACGGCGAGATTCTCTCCATCGCCTTCGCCGGCCATGGGCAGACGCTGGACGCGGGCGGCAAGGTGGTGCATGGCGCGCCCAACACCTCCTCCAAGATCATCTCCAAGTCGATCAGCAAGAACGGCGGCCGGGCCAGCTACCGCGGCCTGCTCAAGGTGGCCAAGGGCGCGACCGGCTCCAAGTCCACCGTGGTCTGCGACGCGCTGTTGCTGGACGACCATAGCCGCTCGGACACCTACCCCTATATCGAGATCGACGAACAAGATGTGCAGGTGGGCCACGAGGCCAGCGTCAGCAAGGTCAACGAGGAGCAGCTCTTCTACCTGATGAGCCGCGGCCTGGGCGAGGAAGAGGCGGCCACCATGATCGTCAGCGGCTTCATCGAGCCGATGGTCAAGGAACTGCCCATGGAATACGCCGTCGAGATGAACCGCCTGATTCAACTGCAGATGGAAGGCAGTATTGGGTAGGAAAGTAGGAAGTAGGAAGTAGACAAGTAGACAAGTAGACAAGTAGGCAAGTAGGCAAGTAGGCAAGTAGGAAGTAGACGAGTAGGAAAGTAGGAAGTAGGCAAGTAGGCAAGTAGGCAAGGATGTGCGTTGGTTGGAGAGCAGGGAGCGGAAGGAAAAACCGCTGAACGGCTGAAACCCGCCCCCTTGTCTGCCCGCCCCTTGTCTACCCGCCCCTTGTCTACCCGCTCCTTGTCTACCCCTTGCTTGTGCAGACTTGTGACTTGTCTGTATACTGGTCTACCGGCTCCTTGTCTACCCTTTGCTTGTGTAGACTTGTGACTTGTCTACCTGTATACTTGTCTACTTGTCTACCTGTATACTTGTCTACCTGTATACTTGTCTACTTGTCTACCCTCCGGAGCACATAATGACCGTTCAAACGATGACTATAACTGAAACCGAGGCTGGCCTGAACCAGGCTGGCGTTGAGGCGCTTTCCAGCCAACGGCGCGAGCCGGAGTGGTTCCTGGATCTGCGCCGGCGAGCCTGGCGCTTCTTCGAGGAGATCGCCTGGCCCACAGGCCAGGAAGAGGAATGGCGGCGCACCAGGCTAACCGGCCTGAACATCGACGAGTTCCGCCTGCCCGACGCGGGCGGCGCAGCCCGCAGCGATCGCGCCAGCCTGCCCGCCTATCTGCGCGAGGAGATGGACTCCATCGAATCGACCGACGCGCTGGTGACCGAGAACGGCGCGGTGCGCTTCCATGAGCTGAGCAGCGAGCTGGCGGCCAAGGGGGTGCTCTTCACCGACCTGGACACCGCCATCCGCCAGCACCCCGAGCTGATCCAGCGCTACTTCATGACCGACAACGTGGCGGTGGATGCCAACAAGTTCACCGCGCTGCACGCGGCATTGGTCACCGGCGGCGCGGTGCTCTATGTGCCGCGCAACGTGCAGATCGAGACGCCGCTCTACGGCATCACCGCGCTGCGCGGCGGCCTGGCCGACTTCGCCCACACGCTGATCATCGCCGAAGAAAACTCGCAGGTCACCTACATCGACGAGATGGTGAGCGATGGCGAGGGCGCAGCCTTCCACAGCGGCGTGGTGGAGATCTTCACCAAGCCGGGCGCCGTGGTGCGCTATCTGCACAGCCAGGACTGGAACACCAACACCTGGCACTTCAGCACCCAGCAGGCCCAGATGCGCCGCGATGCCCAGATCAACTGGATGACCAGCTCCTGGGGCAGCCGGCTGAGCAAGATCAACCTGGAGATGCAACTGCTGGAGCCGGGCGGCCACGGCGAGCTGCTGGGCTTCTACTTCCCCAGCGGCCGCCAGCACCTGGATCACCACACCATGCAAAACCACATGGCCGACCACTGCACCAGCGACCTGCTGTTCAAGGGCGCGCTGCGCGGCCGCTCACGCTCGGTCTATTCGGGCAGCATCAAGGTCTGGCCCCATGCCCAAAAGACCAACGCCTACCAGAAGAACGAAAACCTGGTGTTGGACAAGCGGGCCCGCGCCGACAGCATCCCTGGCCTGGAGATCGAGGCCGACGATGTGCGCTGCACCCACGGCGCCACCGTCAGCAAGATCGAGCCCGAATACCTGTTCTACCTGATGGCGCGCGGCCTGAGCCAGTATCAGGCCGAGCAGATGATCGTCACCGGTTTCTTCGAGGAGGTGCTCAACCGCGTGCCCGTCGAAGGCGTGCGACGCAAGCTGGAGCAGAGCATCGCCCGCAAGGTGATCGGCTGACGAGGAGATATCTCCCGATGACAGAGTATGCCCATCCTGAAGTTCTGGTCTCCACCCAATGGGTGGCTGACCATGTGAACGACCCCACGCTGCGCATCGTCGAGTCCAACGAGGACATCCTGCTCTACGACCTGGGGCACATCCCCGGCGCGGTGCAGATCGATTGGCAGAAGGACTTGAACGACGCGGTGCGCCGCGATTACCTGACCCGACCGGACTTCGAGGCGCTGATGGCGGCCAACGGCATCGCCAACGACACCACCGTGGTCTTCTACGGCGACAAGAACAACTGGTGGGCCACCTACGCCTTCTGGGTGTTCCAGCTCTTCGGCCATGCCAACGCGCGGGTCATGGACGGCGGACGCGCCAAATGGGAGGCCGAAGGCCGGCCCATGACCAAGGCGCGGCCCGCCTACGCGGCCACCCCCTACCAGGCCCATCCGCGCGCGGACTACAAGATCCGCGCGCTGCGCGATCAGGTGCTGGCCCACGTGCAGGCCGGCCAGCCGCTGGTCGATGTGCGCTCGCCGGCCGAGTACAGCGGCGAGCTGCTGCACATGGCCAACTACCCGCAGGAAGGCGCGCTGCGCGGCGGTCACATCCCCGGCGCCAGGAACGTGCCCTGGGCGCGGGCGGCCAACGCCGACGGCACCTTCAAAAGCGCCGCCGAGCTGCGGGCCATCTACGAAGAGGAACAGGGCCTCAAGCCCGACGACAACGTGGTGGCCTACTGCCGCATCGGCGAGCGCTCCAGCCACACCTGGTTCGTGCTGACCTATCTGCTGGGCTACCCCAGCGTGCGCAACTACGACGGCAGTTGGACCGAATGGGGCAATCTGGTCGGCGTGCCCATCGAGAAGTAACGCCATGGACCGCCAGGAACGCATCGACCTCATCATCGACCACTTCGAGAATCCGCGCCACGTTGGGCCGCTGGAGCGGGCTGACGTCATCTACGGCAGCGACAACCCAGCCTGCGGCGACGTGGTCAAGGTCTATTTGCGGGCCGATGGCAACGGCGGGCCGGCGACTCTGGCCTTCGAGGGCCAGGGCTGCACCATCAGCCAGGCGGCAGCCTCCATGACCATGGAGATGCTCAACGGACTGACCCTGGCCCAGATCGACGCGGCGGCAGCAGAGCCGCTGCTGGAAAGGCTGGGGCCAGACATCGCCGCCGCGCGGCAGCCGTGCGCCACGCTGGCCTTCAACTCGGTGAAGCACGCGTCTGATGCGTTGAAGCGCCAACGCGTTGGCGCATCTTAGGCCTTTTTGGGCAGACTTCGGAAGTCTCGACTGTGAGAAACCATCTTGAACAGTATCGATGCCATTCGCGCTGATTTCCCGATCTTGCAGCGAGAGATCAACGGCAAGCCGCTGGTCTATCTGGACAACGCCGCTACCTCGCAGAAGCCGCTGGCCGTCTTGCAGGCCATGGAGGACTACTACCGGCTGCACAACGCCAATGTCCACCGCGGCGTGCATACGCTCAGCGAGGAAGCGACCGCGCAGTACGAGGGCGCGCGCGGCCGCATCGCCCGCTTCATCAACGCGCCCAGCAGCAAGCAGGTGATCTTCACCCGCAACGCCACCGAGGCGGTCAATCTGGTGGCCTATAGCTGGGGACTGGACACCCTGAAGCCGGGCGACGAGGTGCTGATCACCCAGATGGAGCACCACGCCAACATCGTGCCCTGGCAACTGATCACGCAGCGCACCGGCGCCACCCTGCGCCACATCCCGCTGGATTCCCAGGGCATGCTGCGGCTGGAACTGCTGGATGAGCTGCTGACCGAGCGCACCAAGCTTTTCGCCTTCGTAGCCATGTCCAACGTGCTGGGAACCATCAACCCGGTCGAGGAGCTGGTGGCGCGGGCGCACAGCGTGGGCGCGCTGGCATTGGTGGATGGCGCGCAGAGCGTGCCGCATCTGCCGGTGGACGTGCAGGCGCTGAACTGCGACTTTCTGGTCTTCTCTGGCCACAAGATGTGCGGCCCCACCGGCAGCGGCGTGCTCTATGGCCGGCGCGAGCTGCTGGAGGCCATGCCTCCCTTCATGGGCGGCGGCGACATGATCCGCGAGGTGCGGCTGGAAGGCTCGCGCTGGAACACGCTGCCCTGGAAGTTCGAGGCCGGCACGCCGGCTATCGCCGAGTTCATCGGCCTGGGCGCGGCCGTGGACTATCTGGCCGGCCTGGGCATGGACTGGGTGCAGCAGCGCGAGCATGAGCTGGTGCGCACTGCCATGGAGCAACTGGGCCGCGTCGAGGGGTTGCGCATCCTGGGACCAGGGCCTGACCAGCGCGGCGGCGCGGTGGCCTTCACCCTGGGCGATGTGCATCCCCACGACATCGCGGCCATTCTGGACAGCGACGGCATCGCCATCCGCGCCGGCCATCACTGCGCTCAGCCGATCCACGATTTCTATGGCATCTCGGCCAGCGCCCGCGCCAGCTTCTATTTCTACAACACCCTGGAAGAAATCGATCAACTGGTGCAGGGACTGGGCAAGGTCCACGCTGTGTTAGGGATGTAGCCTATGGACGCACTCTACCGCGAAGCGATTATCGATCACTACAAGCATCCTCGCCACAAGGGCCATCTGGATCAGCCCGATATCAGCTATTCCGATCACAACCCCTTCTGCGGCGACGAGATCACCCTGGAACTGAAGATCGAGGATGGCGTGGTGGTGCAGGCGGCCTTCGACGGCCGCGGCTGCGCCATCAGCCAGGCTTCGGCCTCCATGATGACCGAAGAGATCATCGGCAAGTCGCTGGAGGATCTGAAGGGCTGGGGCAAGGATGATGTCCTGGACCTGCTGGGCATCGACATCGGCCCCGTGCGCCTGAAATGCGCACTGCTGCCACTGAAGGCGCTCAAGGCGGGCGTCTGGGGCATCGAAGAAAACAATGAGTGACATGTGATCTGGAATGCACGGCTATGGCATGTCTTGTCATGGTTGCCCCAGGTCATCACGCCGCGCTGGCAGAAAGGCACACCGATAACATTATGTCTCGTTTGATCAAAGTTGCTGAAAGCAAAGAGATTCCTATGGGCGGCAAGAGGGTGGTTGAAGTCGACGATATGGAGATCGCGGTCTTCAATGTGGACAACGAGCAGTACTACGCCGTCGAAAACATCTGTAGCCATGACGGCGGATCGCTGGGCGACGGCAAGATCATCGACACCTATCAGGTCGAATGCCCACGCCACGGCGCGCGTTTCGATATCCGCACCGGCGCAGCGCTGGTGATGCCGGCCTTCGAGCCGATCGAGGCCTTTCCGGTGATCGTTCAAAACGGCGAAGTCTTTCTGACGCTAGATTGATAGCTCAATTTATGGAGGTATAGAGATGGCATTCACTGATAACGACGTGCGCGAGCGCATTCGCGCCCATGTGATCGATCCGGAGATCGGTCTCAATATCGTCGATTTGGGCCTGATCTACGGCATCGACGTAGACGAAGACGCGGTGGACATCGACATGACTCTGACCAGCCCCGGCTGCCCGGCTGGCCCGCAGATCATCTACGACGTCAAGCAGACGGTGAAGCGAAGCTTCCCTGAGGTCAATCAGATCGCGGTCAACATCGTCTGGCAACCCTTCTGGTCGCCGGAGATGATGAGCGAGTGGGCCAAGGAAGAGCTGGGCATCTTCTAGCGGCGCAGCCGGGAGAGTCTCTGGAAAGCTGCCAGAAGCACCGAGCAACCTGGCGACGTGAACAGCATGGGCGTCCCCACTGCATGGCAGGGAAGGGGACGCCTTTTTTTGAACAAACCTGCGCGTATCATCTCAATAGAGGGGGAAGACTTCCGAAGTCTTATGGACTGTGAGCTCGTTTTGAACAAACCTGCGCAGACTTCGGAAGTCTCGACCCCGGTT
>JAJTXO010000920.1 GCA_021463315.1 Caldilineales bacterium
AGGTCTCGATACGGCGCAGACGCCTACTCGACCAGCGGAGTGCAGGTCTCGATACGGCGCAGACGCCTACTCGACCAGCGGAGTGCAGGTCTCGATACGGCGCAGACGCCTACTCGACCAGCGGAGCGCAGGTCTCGATACGGCGCAGACGCCTACTCGACCAGCGGAGTGCAGCAGTCTTCAGTTTCGGCTTTTTTCATGAGTTCTGATATGACCATACCCTCGATCAATATGCTGGCGATTTTGCCGCAAACTATCGTTATTGCCACAGCGCTGCTGGTGCTGCTGGTCGATGCCGTGACGCGCGGCGAGCGTGTCGGCCGGCAGGTGCTGCCCTGGCTGAGCCTGCTGGGCATTGTGCTGGCCGGCGCGGCCGCGGTCTGGCTGAGCCAGGCCGGCGAGGCGCCCACCTTCCAGGATATGGCGGTGGCCGACGGCTACGCGCTGGCCTTTATGCTGGTGATTCTGCTGACGGCTGGGCTGGGGGTGTTGCTGGCGCAGGCGACTATTCCCCACATCAGCCAGCAGGCCGGCGCCTACTACGGCCTGCTGCTGCTCAGCGTGGCCGGCATGATGTTCATGGGCGCCGCCCTGGACCTGTTGGTGGTCTTCCTGGCGCTGGAGATCTTCTCGCTGGCACTCTACATCCTGGTGGGCTTCAACCGCGACGAGCCGCGCAGCGCCGAGGCCAGCCTCAAGTATTTCCTGCTGGGCGCGTTTGCCTCAGGCTTCTTCCTCTTCGGCGTAGCCCTGATCTACGGCGCGACGGCCACCACCAACCTGCCCGCCGTGGCCGCGGCGCTGGCCAGCGGAGGAAATGCCGCAGCGGCTCAAGCCGGCATCGCCCCCGGCGCAGCCGCGCTCTATCTCTACGCCGGCATGACCATGCTGATCGTCGGCTTTGGCTTCAAGGTGGCCATGGTCCCCTTCCACATGTGGACCCCCGATGCCTATCAGGGCGCACCCACCCCAGTGACCGGCTTCATGTCGGTGGCCACCAAGACCGCGGCCCTGGCCGCCTTCATGCGTGTTTTCGTGATCGCCCTGCCCGCCGCGCAGCCGGCCTGGAGCTGGGCCATCGCGGTGGTAGCCACGCTGACCATGACCCTGGGCAATCTGGCCGCACTGCGCCAGAGCAGCCTCAAGCGCATGCTGGCCTATTCCAGCATCGCCCACGCCGGCTACGCCCTGGTGGGTCTTGTGCCCGGCACGGCCCAGGGCGTCAGCGCGGTGTTGTTCTATCTGTTCAGCTACGCCTTCATGAACCTGGGCGCATTCGCTGTGGTGGCCGCGCTGGAGCGGCTGGGCGAGAACGATGTGCTCAACGGCAACTTCGCCGGCCTGGCCGACCGCCGGCCCGCGCTGGCCGCGGCCATGGCCATCTTCATGTTCTCCCTGGCCGGCATTCCTCCCTTCGTCGGCTTCTTCGCCAAGTTCTTCGTCTTCAGCGCGGCCATGCAGGCGGGTTGGGGCTGGCTGGTCTTGGTGGGCGTCGTCAACAGCGTGCTTTCGGCCTTCTACTACCTCTCCGTCACTGTGCAGATGTATTTCCGCAAGGCCGACGAAGGGCCGGCCGCGGCACAGGCCAGCGGCAAGGGCAAGAAAGCCCGCAAGAGCGAGGCGGCGGTCGCTCCGGCCGCGGCAGCCGTTGCCCAGCCCAGCGCGCCCGCGCCGCGCCAACGCGC
>JAJTXO010000921.1 GCA_021463315.1 Caldilineales bacterium
GACCTATGAACGCCGCGATCTGGCGCGGGTGCTGGCCCTGCTGCTGGCGGTGGGCGTCGGCGTGGCGCTGTTCGGCATCTACCAGGCGCGCGCGCTGGATTTCCCCGCCATGATCAGGCTGGGCTACGTCGACGAGACCGGAATCGTGCCCTATGCCTTCCGCACCGCGCTGCGCGATGGCTTCCCCATCCCCCGCGCCGTGTCGACCACCACCGGGCCGAACCAGTTCGCCGTCTATCTGAACTATCTGATCCTGGTCTGCCTCTTTGGCATTCTCCATCTGCGCCGGCGCTGGCTGCAGGCGGTGTTGGCCGGTCTGGCCGCGCTCTTTCTGGCCCTTTCCCCCTTTGCCGTGAGTTGGTCGCAGGAGATGCGCATGTACATCGGCGCCTCCACCGCGGCCACGGCTGCGCTCTGGGCCGCGCTGCGCACTTGGCAGACCGGCCGCTGGCGCTACTGGGTGGGCTACGTGCTGGCCGCTGCGGCCGGGCTTTGGCTGCTCTACCTCTCCGTCTCGGTGTTGATCATCGCCAACCTGGCCTTTCTATGGGTCTGGATCGGCCGGCGGCTGTCGTGGCGCGCGGTGGCGCGCTGGGCCGCGGCGCAGGTGGCCGTGCTGCTGCTCTTCCTGCCCTGGCTGGCCTATGCCCTGCCCCGCATTCCCACCTGGTCCACGGCCGAGCCCTTCACCCCCGCGCTCTTCCTGCAACTGTACGCCACCACGCTGGCGCTGGGCGCGTCGGTTCACCTGGAGCGCTATCTGCTGCCGGTGCTGCTGGTGATGGCGCTGCTGGTCATCGGCCTGCCGCTGGCCTGGCGGCGGGCCGACACCGTGGAACGCCGCGCCGGGCTGGCCATGCTGCTGCTGGGGCTGCTGCTGCCGGCCCTGCTGGTCTACATCCTCTCGCTGCCCATCCATATCTTCTATGCGCCGCGGCTGGCTCCGCGCTACCTGATCCCGCTGGCCGCCTGCTTCTACACGCTGCTGGCGCTGGGCCTGGCCGCGCTGGGGCAGAAACGGCGCTGGCTGGCCGGCGCGGGGACGCTGGTGGCGGTGGGGGTGGCCCTGCTGGGGTTGGCCGCCTTCTACCCCGACCGGATCCGCCGCGATGATCTGCTGTCGCTGGCCGCCACCATCGACGCGCAGCGCCAGCCGGGCGATGCGGTGCTGCTGTACAGCGATCGCGATTGGCCCATGTTCGCTGCACAGGTCGCCGGCCCCTGGATCGGCGCGCCCTACGGCGCTCGAATGGAGGAGCAGCAGGCCGGCTGGCTGCTGGAGCCGCTGTGGCAGGCCGGCGATGGCCTCTGGCTGGCCACCACCCCCGACGCGCTGCGCATGGACCCCCAAGGCTATGTGCGGCGCTGGTTGGAGGAGCGAGCTGTGGGCGTCCACACCTGGGACTATGGCGAGAACACGCTGGCCTTCTACGCCCGCACGCCGCAGCGGGCCGAAGCTGTCGCCAGCCTGCGCGCCGGCTTCGAGCTGCCGCACCGCGCAACGACCTTCGACGATGGCCCGCTGGCGGCCGCTGTTCTGCCGCTGCGCCGCTACCCGGTGGGCGATGTGGTGCATCTGGCGCTCTTCTGGCGTCAGCCGCCGGCCGGCCCAGGACAGGTGACGCTGCAGGGGCCGGCCACGCGCCAATTCGACATCCCCGCCGCGGCGCTGCCGGCCGGACTCA
>JAJTXO010000922.1 GCA_021463315.1 Caldilineales bacterium
TGCATAAGTCCTTGCCCACTTTTCTACTTCCTCTCCCTGTCTACTTCCTATCCTTGTCTACTTCCTCCCTTGCCTACTTCCTCTCCTTGTCTACTTCCTTCCTTGCCTACTTGTCTACTTCCTTCCTTGTCTACTTCCTTCCCCTCCCCCCTCCCCCTCCCTCTCACAACGACGAGCGCACGTGCAGGATGTCGCCGTCTTTCACCAGGTAGTCCTTGCCCTCCAGCCGCAGCGTGGCGGCCTTTTTGGCCTCGGCCATGCTGCCGGCCGCGATCAAATCGTCATAGGTCACGACCTCGGCGCGGATGAAGCCTTTGGCCAGGTCGCTGTGGATCGCACCGGCCGCCTCGACCGCCGCGGCGCCCTGGCGCACCGTCCAGGCCCGCACCTCATCCTCACCCACCGTGAAGAAGCTCTGCAGGCCGACCAACTGATAGCTGGCCTGGATCATGCGGTTGAGCGCGGGTTCGGCGATGTCGAACTCCTCCATGAACACCGTCGCCTCTTCGGGCTCAAGCTGGGCAATCTCCATCTCCAGCTTGCCCTGCAGCGACATGATCACGGTGTGGCGGTGATCGTAGGCCACAAAACGCTCGGGGGCCACGCGCTCTTCGCCGGTGTTCACCAACACCAGCATCGGCTTGAGGGTCAGGAAGCCGAAGCCGCGCAGGCCGTTCAGCTCCTCCTCGCTGATCTCCAGATCGCGCAACGGAGTCTCAGCCTCCAGCGCGTCGTGCAGCCGCTCAAACAGCGCCTGCTCCAGCTCCAGCGTCTGGCGCTCTTCGCCCTTCTTGGCGCGCTTGATGCTTTCAGCGATGCGCTCCAACCGGCCCTGCACGGCCAGCAGATCCAGCAGGAGCATCTCCTGATCCAACACCTCCAGATCGCGCTGGGGGTTGATGGAGCCCAGGGGATGGCTGACGCTGGCATCTTCGAAGGCGCGCAGCACGTGGATGAAGGCATCCATCTGGCTGAGGCGGTGGCGCAGTTGGCCGCTGAGCCCCTTTTGAGCCATGCCTGTGTCCAGGCCGGCGATATCGGTGTAGGTGACCTTGGCGTAGAGGGTCTTGCGCGGCTTGAACAGCGCGCTGAGCGCATCGACGCGCGGGTCGGGCACGTCCACCACCGCGGTGTGGAACTCCAGCTTGCCGCTGGAGGTGGCCGAGGTGGGCCGGTCGCCGCGGGTCAGGGCGTTGAAAATCGTGGTCTTGCTGCTGTTGGGGAGTCCGATGATACCGAGTTCCATGGTGGTGATTGGGGGAGTGGGGGAGTGGTAGAGTGGTAGATTGGTAGATTGGTAGATTGGTGATTGGTAGATTGGTAGATTGGTGATTGGTAGATTGGTGATTGGTAGATTCAGTAGTTCACGATTCTCACGCAAAGCCGCCAAGAACACCAGGAGTTTCTGCCCTTTGCGGTCTTTGCGCCTTTGCGTGAGACAACAATCGTGAAGTACTGAGATTGGTGATTGGTGCGCCGCTGTGGCGGATGGTTGGTGAGCGGTGGCCGCTTCAGGGAGTATACTTGCTATGGCGGAAGGAGCAACTTTGGCCCAAGACGCGATGATGGCCAGATCGCCTTTTTGGTATCATCTCAAAAAACCGGGGTCGAGACTTCCGAAGTCTGCGCAGGTTTGTTCAAAACGAGCTCACAGTCCATAAGACTTCGGAAGTCTTCCCCCTC
>JAJTXO010000923.1 GCA_021463315.1 Caldilineales bacterium
CGGCGTGGGCGGCGGCGACCAGTGGCGCTTCCTGCCCAACCATGAGGTCATGGATGCCGCCAGCGGCCGCGAGCTGATCATCTCCGAGCTGGACGGCCGCTCGATGCACCTGGTCCCCAACGCGTTCATGGCCATGCAGACCACTGCCAACCCGCCCACCGCGGGCGTGGTGGTGCCGGCTGGCCAACAGTTGCCCGAGGCCGGCCGCGATGCGCTGACCCAGGCCAATCCCTATGGCTTGACGCTGGGCGGCGATGGCTCGCTGCAAGGCGACATGGCAGCCCTGACCAGCGCGGGCGGCTCCTACGGCGTGGCGCCGGTGCTGCGCAACTGGGGCGACGACGGCGTGGTGCGCACCGATCTGCTGGACAACCTGCTGATCAGCGAAGAGATCATGAACAACCACCTCAACGCGATCGAGGCGATGGTGGTGAGCAACAATCTGCCCGGTGTGGAAGTGGACTACCGCGGCCTGGACCCGACGCTGAGCGCCCAGTTCACCGATTTCGTCACCCGGCTGGCCGAGCGCCTGCACACCGCGGGCCGCACCGTGGCGCTGCGCGTCGAGACGCCGACCCAGATCGCCGAGGACCGCTGGAACACCGGCGGCTACGATTGGCGCTCGCTGGGCCAGGTGGTGGACACCTTCCGCATCCCCGCGCCCATGGACCCGACAGCCTATGCCGCGGGCGGCGCGGTGGAACAGTTGCTGACCTGGGCCGTGGGTGAGGTCTCCCGCCACAAGATCGATCTGGTGCTGCCCGCGCGCAGCATCGAGAAGGCCGGCGCGTATCTGATCTCCATGGGCTACGACGAGGCGCTGACCCCGCTGCTGGGCGAGGGCCGCACCGACACGGCCGTGCTGGTGCCGGGCGAGCCGGTGGACGTGAGCTTGTTCAACGACCGCGTCATCGGCGACCTGCGCTTCGACGAGGCCGTGGGCATGTTCAACTACGACTATCGCGACGACGCCGGCTATCAGCGCACCATCTGGATCGAGAACGCGGCCAGCATTGCCCGCAAGCTGGCGCTGATCGGCCAGTACAATCTGCAAGGGGTGACCCTGGAGGCGCTGCTGGAGCCCAGCTACGATCCCGACATCTGGAGCGTGGTGCGCGAGTTTCTGGCTGGCCAGCAGGCCAACCGCAGCAGCGATTTCAACGTCGTCTGGACCGTGACCGGCCCGGATGGCACGGTCACGCAGGAAGAACGCCCTCTGAACGCCGCGGCCTTTAGCCTGACCCCGCCCGAAGGCGAGGGCCAGGTGAAGATCAGCGCGGCCATTGCGGACAACGGCAAGCTGCTGGCCAGCGGCCCGGCGCTGGCGCTGGCGCTGGCCACCGCCACGCCAACCCCTGAGCCGACGCCGGAGTACACGCCCACGCCGGCCCCGACCCCCACGCCCGACTTCGCCTCGGTGACCACCGGCGATACGGTCAACCTGCGCAGCGGCCCCGGCACCGGCTTCAGCACCGTCGGCCAGCTCAACGCCGGCCAGAGCGCCCGCATCGTGGGCAAGAACCAGGATGGCTCCTGGTGGGAGATCGAGGGCGCCGACGGCGCCACTGCTTGGGTGGTCGCCCGGCTGGTGAGCACCAGCGGCCCGGCCGACCAGGTGGCGGTGTCGCAGAACATCCCGGAGGCGGCACAGGTGGCGGCCGCACCGGCTGCGGCCGC
>JAJTXO010000924.1 GCA_021463315.1 Caldilineales bacterium
GGTTGGCTCGGTCGGAGACCGGCCAAAGCGCGAGGTTAACTACGGGCGAGCACTTAGCGCAGCGGAACGCCGTAGATCAGGCCACCGTTGGTCCACAGATTGTTCAGGCCGCGATCCAGCGTGAACGACAGACCTTCGGGCCCCATGTAGCGGTCGTAGATCTCGCCGTAGTTGCCCACCGCGGCCAGCACGTTGACCGCGAAGTCCTTGGCCAGGCCCATCTCCTCCTGGCCAAAGCTCCCCTCGCCGCCCAACATGCGCTTGATCACCACGTCGTCGCTGTTCTTCATCTCCTGCACGTTCTGCGAGGTGACGCCCAGCTCCTCGGCGTTGATCAGCACCCACATCACCGTCTTGACCAGGTCCAGCCATTGGTCATCGCCGGCCGGCACCGCGGGCGCCAGCGGCTCCTTGGACATGCTCACGTCCAGGATCACGTGGTCGGCCGGGTTGGCGAAGCCGCTGCGCACCGCGGCCAACTGCGATTTGTCGCTGGTGGCTGCGTCGCACCGTCCGCTCTCATACGCGCCATAGACCGCGTTGGTGTCCTCAAAGGTCACAGCCGTGAAGGTCAGGCCGCGCTGGCGGAAGGCATCGGCCAGATTCTGCTCGGTGGTGGTGCCGGTGGTGACGCAGACCGTGGCCCCTTCCATATCCTCCAGCGCAGTGAAGCCGCTGTCGGCCCGCACCATCATGCCCTGGCCGTCATAGAACATGACGTAGGCGAAGTTGCCCCACTGGGCTTCCCGGCTGGAGGTGAGCGTCATGTTGCGCGTCACCAGATCCACCTCGCGCGTCTGCAAGACCGGCCCACGCTCAGCCGCCGTGATCGGCACGAACTCGGTCGCGGCAGGGTCGCCGAAGATCGCCGCGGCCACAGCCCGGCACAGATCGATGTCGAAGCCCTGGTTCTTGCCCTCCGCATCCAGATAGCCAAAGCCTGGCAGGCTGGTGTGAACGCCGCAGACAACCCGGCCGCGCGCCTTGACAGCATCGAGAATCTTCTGAGTTGCCGGCTGAGCTGGCGGCTGCGCCTCCGCGGCCGGCTGCTCGGCTGGGGCCGCCGGTTCTGCCGCGGCTGGCGCGGGCGCGGGCGCGGGCGCGGCGGTCGGCGCGGCGCAACTAGCCATCAACAGAGCAAAAATCACCAGCGTGGCCATGACCAACGAAAGTTTGGATCGCATGAGTGTACTCCTCCTTCAAGAAGCGGCAAACGTGGTTACTCAGGCGCAGGCGTCGAATCAGCGTGCGAATCGACCGCGCAAAGGACATTGCAAACGTCGATTCCAGCGCCCAGCGCCTACGGACATAGAAACAAACAGTTGACGTCAAGCACGTCGGCTCTCTGATCGATAGATATCGGCTTTGCTTCACCTCCTCACCAAGATCACACTCTGGGCGTCATATCTGGATACAAAATGTCAGGCAGCTCTCCTTCTGCGAGAGATGCTGCCTTGACATTTCAACCGTACACGCCGGACGCTTCAGCGGGCAAGGTCATCCATGCCCGGCGCCTTTGCAATTAGAACCGCACAACTATAACACAACCTGCCCGGCGAGTCAAACACGATTCGCCAGGCAACCCCACGCGAGTATCATCTCAATAGATTGGGGAAGACTTCCGAAGTCTTATGGACTGTGAGCTCGTTTTGAACAAACCTGCGCAGACTCCGGAAG
>JAJTXO010000925.1 GCA_021463315.1 Caldilineales bacterium
GCGGGACGCCTCGCTGATCGGGTGGTGCGGGACGCCTCGCTGATCGGGTGGTGCGGGACGCCTCGCTGATCGGGTGTTGGGCGATGCATCGCCGATCATTTTTCATAAGGAGCTTTCGTCCATGACTCTTACCAAAGTTGTGCTCTCCGAGCGCGACATGCCTACCCACTGGTACAATATCAACGCGGACCTGCCCGCGGCGGGCGTCGAGTTGCCGCCGGTGCTGCATCCCGCCACGTTGCAGCCGGTGGGCCCGGCCGATTTGGCCCCGCTCTTTCCCATGGCGCTGATCATGCAAGAGGTCAGCAGCGAGCGCTATATCGAGATTCCTGACCAGGTGCAGGAGCTCTACAAGCTGTGGCGGCCGACGCCGCTCTACCGCGCGGTGCGCTGGGAAGAGGCGCTGGACACGCCGGCCAAGATCTATTTCAAGTACGAGGGCACCAGCCCGGCCGGCAGCCACAAGCCCAACACCGCGATCCCCCAGGCCTATTACAACAAGCAGGAAGGGATCACCCGTCTGGCCACCGAGACCGGCGCGGGCCAGTGGGGCAGTGCGCTTTCCTTCGCCTGCCAGGCCTTCGGCATCGAGTGCAAGGTCTACATGGTGCGGGTCAGCTACAACCAGAAGCCCTATCGGCGCAGCTTGATGCAGACCTGGGGCGCCACGGTGGTGCCCAGCCCCAGCCCGGAGACCAACGCCGGCCGCGCGATTCTGGCCCAGGACCCGGACAGCACAGGCAGCTTGGGCATCGCCATCAGCGAGGCGGTGGAAGAGGCGGCCACCCGCGACGACACCAACTACAGCCTGGGCAGCGTGCTGAACCATGTGTTGATGCATCAGACGGTGATCGGCCAGGAGGTGCTGAAGCAGATGGAGTTGATCGGCGCGGACTGGCCCGACGTGGTTATCGGCTGCGTGGGGGGCGGCAGCAACTTCGGCGGCTTTGCCTTCCCCTTCCTGCGCGAGAACATCGTCAACGGCCGCCAGTCGCGCATCGTCGCGGTGGAGCCGCTGGCCGCGCCCAGCATCACGCGCGGCGTCTATGCCTACGACTACGGCGACACGGCCAAGATGGCGCCGGTGGCCAAGATGCATACCCTGGGCCACGACTTCATCCCCGCGCCGATCCATGCGGGCGGCCTGCGCTACCACGGCATGGCGCCGCAGGTCAGCGCGGTGGCCAACGCTGGGCTGATCGAGGCTCAGGCTGTGCCGCAGCGGGCTGTCTTCCAGGCGGCTATGAGCTTCACCAAGGCTGAGGGGATCCTGCCCGCGCCGGAGCCGTCGCATGCCATTCTGGCGGCGATGAACGAGGCGCTGGCCTGCCGGGAGAGCGGCGAGAGCAAGACCATCGTCTTCAACCTGTGCGGCCACGGCCATTTCGATCTGGGCTCCTACGACGCTTTCCTGCAGGGCCGGCTGGAGGACTACGAGTATCCGGCGGCGGCCATCGAGCGCTCGCTGGCCAATCTGCCCCAGGTAGGGTAGGCGCGGTTGCGGTGGAGATGCAAAAGCCTCCTGGCTCGCCAGGAGGCTTTTGTTTTCGCGGCTGGCGCGGAGCTCGCTGTGGAAACCGGGCGGGACGCCCTGACGATCTGGTTGAAGATCGCGGGGTGGCTGTGGAAACCGGGCGGGACGCCCTGACGATCTGGTTGAAGATCGCGGGGTGGCT
>JAJTXO010000926.1 GCA_021463315.1 Caldilineales bacterium
AGGGGTGAAAAGCCCGCGCCCAGGGCCGTCCGCGCCAGCCGCTGCATCAGCAGCAGCGGCGAGCCGTAGGGCAAAAAGGCGAGACTGGCCACCAGCAGCCAGGCCAGCGCCACCCCCAGCAGCAGCCGCAGCCGGCCGCGCAGGGTGGGCAGCGTGTGCAGCGCGGCCAGCAGCAGGAAGGGAATGGGCAGCAGGCCGCTGAGCTTGGTCAGCGGCGCCAGCAACATCACTGTAAAGCCCAGCACGCGCTGTTGGCGCTGCACCAGCCAGAGGCCGGCCAGCAGCCAGAAGATCATCAGCCCGTCGTTGTGGGCGTTCATCACGAAGCTCAGCAGCAGCGCCGGGTTCCAGGCCCACAGCAGGGTGTGCGCGGCGCGTCGGTTGGGAGCGCTGCCGGCCAGCAAATGCCAGATCAGCACCGCGCTGCCCAGCATGGCCAGCGCGGCCAGCGCCTTGAAGAGCAACAGGCCAGCCAGCAGATCGTCGCGGCTGAGCCAGGCGATGGCGTTGGCCACCACCTGAAACACCGGGCCGTAGGGAGAGACGGCCTTGCCCCATTCGCCCCCGTAGGGCAGCCACACCTCCTGGGGGATGGCCGCCGACGCCACCAGGTAGGGATTGTGGCCGAAGATCGCCTGCACCCGTCCCAGCAGCAGGTAGTTGTAGATGTCCAGCGCGTTGATGGGGAAGGCGCCGATCAGCAGGACGCTGAACAGTGCCGCGGGCAGCAGAATCGTCCGCAGCCGCACCGGGCGGTCGCTGGCCAGCGCGGCGCGGTAGGCCAGCCAGACCAGCCCGAAGAGGGCCAGCAGCAGCGCGCTGTAGATGGCCACGCCCCACGGCCAGGGGGCAAAGGTGGCCACATCGGGCCGCGGCATCGGCGTCACGTGAGGCGCCAGCGGCATCCACAGGCGCAGGGCCAGATAGCCAGCCATGCTGAGGCCAGCCAGCAGCCAGAGGCGCCGGCCAGTGGCCAGGGGAGGTGTTTTCATGTGTGCCCCTTAGTCGGCTGCTACGGTGATGGGACCGAGGCGGGCGGGATCGCCCAGGCGCGGCAGGCCAGGCTGGTTGGCGTCGTAGAGGCCCACCGCCAGCCAGTATTCGCCAGCCGGCAGCCCGGCCGGCAGTTCCAGTTGGTACAGATCCTCCACCACTTCGCCGGCCACCCAGGTGTCGGTGGGACGCTCCCCCTGCGCCGGCCGTTGATCGACCTGCGCGACGATCTGGCCTCCCTGGTCCAGCAGATGGACGAAGCCGGTGAACGATCGGTCCATGGGCTGCTGGGCCTGCCAGACCGCGGTGACGGGCAGGCTGGCGCCGGCCGCTGTCGTGGCTGGGCTGCGCACCCCCAGAAGATAGATCAGCCCAGCGAAGTTGGCGTCGGAGGGGAAATCGAGCGGCCCGGACGGCTTGAAGCGGCGCGTGCTGGGCTGCACGGCGATGGGCAGATCCACGGCCGCGCCCACGAAGCCGGCCGCGGCGTCCTCCGTGGTCGCATTTTGCAGCCCGATGCGCAGCGTCCACAGACCTGGCGTGGCCTCGCCGGGCACGGTGAAGGGCAGCCGCCCCAGCACCAGCGCGCCGGCTGGCCATTGCGAGGTGGGGAAGCTGCCGCCAGCCGGCGGTCCCCAGCCGCCGCCCAGCGTCTCGCCGGCCGGGTCGA
>JAJTXO010000927.1 GCA_021463315.1 Caldilineales bacterium
CATCATCGAACCCGCGTACACCCCTGAGGTCCAGGCTGTCGAGACCGAGGAGTGGCGCGAGTCGCTCAACTATGTATTGCAGCAGGGTGGACCAGAGCGGGTCATCGCCCTGTTCGAGGATCTGAAGAAGCACGCGGCCCGGCTGGGGGTCAAGGAGCCGTTCACAGCCAATACTCCTTATGTCAATACCATTCCCCCCTACGACGAAGTGCATCATCCCGGCAACCGAGCGCTGGAGCGACGCATCAAGAGCCTGATCCGCTGGAACGCCATGGCCATGGTGGTGCGGGCCAACAAGGAATCGCCCGGCATCGGCGGCCATATCTCCACCTACGCCTCGGCCGCCACGCTGTACGAGATCGGTTTCAACCACTTCTTCCGCGCCCGCACCGACGACTTCGAGGGCGACATGGTCTTCTTCCAGGGCCACAGCTCCCCCGGCATCTATGCCCGCGCCTTCCTCGAAGGGCGACTTTCTCAGCAAGACATGGTCAATTTCCGCCGCGAGCTGGCGCCGGAAGGGGGCATCTCCTCCTATCCCCATCCCTGGCTGATGCCGGAATTCTGGCAGGTGCCCACCGTCTCCATGGGCCTGGGGCCGATCATGGCCATCTACCAGGCGCGTTTCCTGCGCTACCTGGAGGACCGCGGCCTGAAGGCGGCCAAGGGGGCCAAGGTCTGGGCCTTCCTGGGCGACGGCGAGACCGACGAACCGGAGACGCTGGGCGCGATCTCGCTGGCCGCGCGCGAGAAGCTGGACAACCTGATCTTCGTCATCAACTGCAACCTGCAGCGGCTGGATGGCCCGGTGCGCGGCAATGGCCAGATCATCCAGGAGCTGGAGCGCAACTTCCGCGGCACCGGCTGGAACGCGATCAAGGTGGTCTGGGGCAGCGACTTCGACCCGCTGCTGGCATCCAGGCAGGGCGAGCTGCTGGCCCAGCGCATGGGCGAGGTGGTGGACGGCGAATATCAGAAATATGTCGTCGAGGGGGGCGCCTATCTGCGCGAGCACTTCTATGGCAAATACCCTGAGCTGCTGGAGCTGGTCAAGGACTACAGCGACGAGCAGTTGGCCAAGATGCGGCTGGGCGGACACGATCCGCAGAAGGTCTACGCGGCCTATCACCACGCGGTCAACCACACGGGCGCGCCCTCGGTGATCCTGGCGCGCACGGTCAAGGGCTATGGCCTGGGCGAGGCCGGCGAAGGCAAGAACATCACCCACGGCCAGAAGAAGCTGAACGAGGCCGAGCTGGTGCAGTTCCGCTCCCGCTTCGATATCCCGCTGTCCGAGGATGAGGTGGCGCACGCGCCCTTCTTCCGGCCGGCCGACGACAGCCCGGAGATGCAGTATCTGCACGAGCGGCGGCGGACGCTGGGCGGCTATCTGCCCCGCCGCGTGCCCCATGTGGAACCGCTGCCCGCGCCCGGCGATGAGCTCTTCCAGGAGTTCTACGAGGGCACCGACGGCCGCGAGGTCAGCACCACCATGGTCTTCGTGCGCATCCTGACCAAGCTGCTGCGCGACAAGGGCATCGGCAAATACGTGGTGCCCATCGTGCCCGACGAGGCGCGCACCTTCGGCATGGAGGGACTCTTCCGCCAGGTGGGCATCTACGCCTCCAGCGGCCAGCTCTACGAGCCGGTGGACTCCGA
>JAJTXO010000928.1 GCA_021463315.1 Caldilineales bacterium
TCCGGGTTACGAGTTACGAGTTACTCGTCCCACCAAGCACCCCATCCCCACACCCCCATCGCACCATTCCGGGTTACGAGTTACGAGTTACGAGTTACTCGTTACGCCTCTCCTCCATAAAACAAATAGACCACCATCACTTGTGTCCTCCCTCACAGGTATGTGTGATTTGTCGCAAACCGTTGTTTGTGGTACAACAGAGTGGCCATTTTACCGTGTCGAAGGAGCCGCAACCTGATGGCCGTACAAGCCGCAACGCCTCAAAAAAGCTCTGGCCTGCATTTCCGCTGGTGGTGGATTCTGCTGGTGGTGGGGGTGTTGTTGGTGGCCGGCGTCTTCGCCTTCGCCATCTTTCAGCCGATCAAGGTGCTGCCGCGCATGCGTCTGGCGCCCGGCTTCACGCTGACTGACCAGAGCGGCCAGCGGCTGACCAGCGAGGATCTGCGCGGCCAGGTGGTGCTGTTCAACTTCCTCTACAGCGGCTGCGGCGCTGAGTGCGATCAGATGAACGCCACCATGCAGGAGGTGCAGCGACGCCTGGGCGAGACCGACCTGGGCGGCTTGCCGGTGCAGTTCGTGACCATCAGCTTCGACCCGGCCAACGACAGCCCCGAAGCGCTGCAACGCTATGCCGAGAGTTTGGGCGCGGATCCCAGCCAGTGGCGCTTTGCCACCGGCGATGTGGCGCGCCTGAAGGAGGTGATCGGCGGCGGCTTCGAGGTGTACTACGCGCCCGACGACGCTGGCGGCTATCGTTTCGACCCGACCTTCGTCCTGGTGGACGGCTGGGGCATCATTCGCGGCAAATATCGCTATCAGGTGCAGGTGCCCGACGCCGACCGCATCCTGCGCCATATCGGCGTGTTGGCCGAGGAGGTGCAGAAGAGCACCGGCGCCAACAAGCTGATCTACGAGGCGGCGCATCTGTTCCTCTGCTACGCGCCCTGACCGAGGCGGCGCCCGTATCGAGACTTCTATGGCCAAGATATCCCTTCCGCTGATCCTCCTGCTGCTCCTGCTGCTCCTGCTGGCCGGCTGTCAGCCCTATCAATACCACGGCCTCTTGCTGGACTCGCCCGTCCCCGCGTCCGACGTGACGTTGACCAGCCACACCGGCGAACCGGTCAGCCTGAGCGACTTCCGCGGCGGGTTGACCGCGCTTTACTTCGGCTACACCTTCTGTCCTGATGTCTGCCCCACCACGCTGAGCACCCTCAACCAGGCGCTGGAGCTGATGGGGGACAAGGCGGATGAGGTGCAGGTGGTGATGATCTCGGTGGATCCGGAGCGGGATAGTCCCGAGGTGCTGGCCAGCTATCTGAGCAATTTCAACCCTGATTTCGTCGGGCTGACCGGCACGCCGGAGCAGATCGCGTCGGCCGCCACTCCTTTCGGTGTCTTCTTCGAGAAGCACGAGGGCTCAGCCGCCACGGGCTACCTGGTCGATCACACCGCTTCGGTGATGGTGCTGGATCGGGAGGGACGTCTGCGGCTGGTGCTGCCCTTCGAGACGCCGGCCGAGGAGATCGCCGCGGATCTGAAGCAACTGTTGAAGTGAGTCCTGGGTCCGGCGAGCGGGCTCGGTCAGGAGACCGGCCCGAGCGACAACGGTGCGAGCGGGCTCGGTCAGGAGACCGGCCCGAGCGACGG
>JAJTXO010000929.1 GCA_021463315.1 Caldilineales bacterium
GCGCTGGACGGCATGTTCAAGGACACCGGCCACGTGAACGCCTACTTCCCGTTGTTCATCCCCAAGAGCTACCTGGCCAAGGAGGCGAGCCACGTGGAGGGCTTCGCCAAGGAGTGCGCCGTGGTGACGCACTACCGGTTGAAGAGCGACCCGGAGCACGGGGTGGTGGTGGACCCCGAGGCCAGGCTGGAGGAGGAGCTCATTGTGCGGCCCACCAGCGAGACCATCATCGGCTACATGTACTCGCAGTGGGTGCAGAGCTACCGCGACCTGCCCATCCTGATCAACCAGTGGGCCAACGTCGTCCGCTGGGAGATGCGCACGCGGCCCTTCTTGCGCACGCTGGAGTTTCTCTGGCAGGAGGGGCACACCGCCCACGCCACGGCCGAGGAAGCGCTGGCCGAGACGCTGCAGATGCTGGATGTCTACGCCGACTTCGCCATCAACGACGCGGCCATCCCGGTGATCAAGGGGCGCAAGAGCGAGAGGGAAAAGTTCGCCGGCGCGGTGGACAGCTACACCATCGAGGCGATGATGGGCAACGGCTGGGCCTTGCAGAGCGGCACCAGCCACTTCCTGGGCCAGAACTTCGCCAAGGCCTTCGACATCAAATTCCTCGACGAGAAGAACGAGCAGCAGTTCGCCTGGACGACGAGCTGGGGCCTGAGCACCCGCATGGTGGGCGCAGTGATCATGGCCCACGGCGACGACCAGGGGCTGCGCCTGCCGCCGGTGATGGCCCCCATCCAGGCGGTGATCGTGCCGATCTACAAGCAAGAAGCCGAGCGGGCCGCGGTGCTGGACTTCGCGCGCGGCGTCGAGGCGCAGCTCAAGGCCGCGGGCGTGCGCGTCCACTTCGACGGCCGCGAGGAGCTAACCCCCGGCTTCAAGTTCAACGACTGGGAGATGCGCGGCGTGCCGGTGCGGGTCGAGATCGGCCCCAAGGATGTGGCCAACAACGCCGTGGTGCTGGCCCGCCGCGACAGCTCGCGCCAGATCGAGGCGGCTGGCGGGCCGAAAGCCAAGCAGTTCGGTGTGCCGGTGGAGGGCGTGGCCGCGGCCGTGCGCGCGCTGCTGGGCGAGATCCAGGCCAGCCTGCTGGCCCAGGCCACCGCGCACCGTGAGGCCAACACCCACACCGGCATCGCCTCCTACGACCAGTTCCAGCAGGCGCTGGAGACGGAAGGCGGCTTCCTGCGCGTCCACTGGGCCGGCACGTCCGAGGACGAGGACCGGATCAAGGCCGACACCAAGGCCACCATCCGCTGCTACCCCTTCGACGCGCCCGAGGGCGAGGGGGTCTGCTTCTACACCGGCAAGCGGACGGAGCGGATCGCCATCTTCGCCCGCGCGTATTAGATACTCCCAGACCTTCGAGGTTTTCGGAAACCTCGAAGGTCTCGTGGATGAGCGGTCCCAGACCTTCAAGGTTTTCGGCAACCTTGAAGGTCTGGCCTGCGCTGTCATTCTGAGACGCCGCATCCCGCGGGGCGGTATTGGCAAAGAAAGAAACTTACGCGCGTCATGCTGAGGGCCGCCGAAGCATCTCGCGTTGCCGTGGCGCGGGATTGCTTCGCCGCAGACGGCTCGCAATGACCGGTGTGGTTGGCTGCTTGCAGGCTGGACCTCCATGCGCTGGGCGTACAACC
>JAJTXO010000093.1 GCA_021463315.1 Caldilineales bacterium
TTTCCAATCCCTGGGTTGTTCCCAGCGCCTGGTGGCGCTTCGTGCTCTCAGCCAGGGATTTCCAATCCCTGGGTTGTTCCCAGCGCCTGGTGGCGCTTCGTGCTTTCAGCCGGGGATTTCCAATCCCTGGGTTGTTCCCAGCGCCTGGTGGCGCTTCGTGCTCTCAGCCAGGGATTTCCAATCCCTGGGTTGTTCTCAGCGCCTGGTGGCGCTTCGCGCTCTCAGCCGGGGATTTGCAATCCCTGGGTCGTTCCCAGCGCCTGGCGGCGCTTCGTGCTTTCAGCCGGGGATTTCCAATCCCTGGCACCCAAAGGAGCATTTTCCCCATGCGAAACTTTATGATCACCGGCGGCGCGGGCTTCATCGGCTCGAATTTCGTGCGCTATCTGCTGGACAAATACCCCGACTACCATGTGCTGGTCTATGACAAGCTGACCTACGCCGGCAACCTGGACAACCTGCTGGACGTGCATGACGAGCCGCGCTATGCCTTCATGCGGGGCGACATCTGCGACGCTGCCGCGGTGGATCAAGCCGTGCGCGACTATCAGATCGACACCATCGTCAACTTCGCGGCCGCCACCCACGTGGACCGCTCGCTGATGGAGCCGGACGAGTTCCTCAAGACCGACGTCACCGGCACCTATGTGCTGTTGGAGGCAGCGCGCAGCCACGGCCTGGAGCGTTATCACCAGATCGGCACCGACGAGGTGTACGGCCAGGTGTTGGAGGGCCGCTCCACCGAGGAGGATCGCCTGCACACCCGCAGCCCCTACTCGGCTAGCAAGGCCGGCGGCGATCTGATGTGCATCGCCTATTACACCAGCTTCGGCGTGCCAGTGACCATCACGCGCGGCTCGAACAACGTGGGGCCGTACCAGTACCCCGAAAAGGTGGTCCCGCTGTTCACCACCAACGCCCTGGACGACAAGCCGCTGCCCATCTACGGCGATGGCAAGCAGATGCGCGACTATCAATACGTGCTGGATCATTGCGAGGGCATCGATGCGGTGCTGCACCATGGGCAACTGGGCGAGATCTACAACGTGGGCACCGGCAGCGAGATGCACAACATCGATATGGCGCACTTGATTCTGGATACGCTGGGCAAGCCGCGTAGCCTGATCCAGCCCATCACCGACCGGCCCGGCCATGACCGGCGCTACGCGCTGGATGTCAGCAAATTGAAGACGCTGGGCTGGCAGAGCCGCCACACCTGCGCCGAGGCCATCGAGCTGACGGTGCGTTGGTACGCTCAGAACCAGTGGTGGTGGCGCAAGATCAAGAGTGGCGAGCACTACCAGGCCTACTATCAGCAGCAGTACGCGGGGCGGGAAGTCAAGAGTTAGCGCGCCCGTCGGCTGGGCAGCACAACTGCTGGATAACAAAACGAAGTCCTGACCAGCGGCCAGGACTTCGTTTTGTTATCCAATTGACACAGCCGAGGCTGTTGCCTAGTGACTGGTGTTCAGAACGCCGGCCAGAGCTTCCTTCCAGAAAGTTTGCTGGCCATCCTGCACCAGCAGCACGCTGCCCGATTGGAGCATCTCACCGGCGCCTTGCGTTATCTTGGGCCCGGCAACGGCGGGCACGGCCAGCATGCCAGCCTTGCGCAACAAGGCAGCGCGTCGCACCGCGCGCATGACATCGACGCGATCTATGACCGAGGAGACCTCCAGCGCCAGCATAATCTGCGGAGAATCTGGCATCCCCGTCACGCGACCGCTGACTACCGCGTCCAGCAGCAGCGCATCGGCGATCTCATCGTCGGTCAGATGCGGCTCCAATGCGGCTTCCAGGTCCTGCAGGGAAAGCGATCGAGCGCGGCGCAGGATTCGACCGAAGTAGGCCGGCGCCCGGTCGCGGTATTGCCGCTCCAGCCGCTCGCCCACCAGTTGGCCCAGCTCGGTGAGCATCGACTGCTGGCTGGCGGTCAGCTTCTGGATCTCTGCCTCGGTGCGCTGTTGGGCTTGCGCCAGCTCCTCGACCCGTTGCTCGGTGCGCTGTTGGGCTTGCGCCAGTTCGAGCAGCGCTATCTCCAGCCGATCGACCCGTTGCTCGGTGCGCTGTTGGGCTTGCGCCAGCTCTTCGACCCGTTGCTCGGTGCGCTGTTGGGCTTGCGCCAGCTCTTCGACCCGTCGCTCGGTGCGCTGTTGGGCTTGCGCCAGCTCTTCGACCCGTTGCTCGGTGCGCTTCTGCGCTTGCGCCAGTTCGAGCATCGCGGTCTCCAGCCGATCGCCCTGTTGCTCGGTGCGCTTCTGCGCTTGGGTCAACTCAAACACCGCCGTCTCGAGCCGTTCGAAGTCCGTTCTTCGCACAGCCAATTCGGCGCGCATATCCTGCTGCACAGCTTCGACCAGCTTGAGCATAGGGAACTGCAGATCAAGCGGCAGATCTTGAACAATGGCAACGTAGCTCATGGCGTATTTCTCCTACCGCATTATACTCGATGCGCTGGCTGTAGCGGAAATTCGGCAATAGCCCCCGGGTCAATACCCCGATTCCATATCCATCAAGCCCTTTTCCTTGGCTGTGTGCAGCGCCCAGCGGTAGAAATAGGCGGAACCGACCATAAAAACAACGGTGAAGCCAGCCAGGATAGCCACCAGCGCTTGATTCGATAGAAAATTCAGCGTATCGAAGCCGGCGAGTTCCGCCCCCAACAGCGCGCGGCGCGCCGCCTCCAGCCAATAGGTGACCGGCAGGAGGAAGCCGATCCAGCGCAGCCAGATGGGCAGATAATCCAGTGGGAAGATCACGCCACAGAAGAGAAACATCGCCCCAGCCACGGCATCGCCCACCGACCAGAAGTGACGCGCCATGGTCATCGTCCACGCGCCCATGATCAGCCCCAGGCCGGCAATGGCCACGATCCCCAGCGTGCTGCTGGCCAACAACAGGGGCCAGTCGATGTCGCCGAGCTGAATCGGCAGGTCGAACGCCACGATGCCAAAGCCGAGGGTGATCACCACCGAGATCATGCCGATGATCAGCCGCGCCACGCCGCGGCCAAACAGGTAGGTGTAGCCGTTCATCGGCGATGTATACAGATGTTTGACCACCCGGTAGTGCTCGCGATCGTCGATGATGGCAAAGCTTACCCCGCTGATGACCATGCCCACCAGCATGTAGAGCGCGTTGCCGATGTAGATGTAGGGGAAGATCGGTTCCTGGAACGCTCCGTCGGTGATCACCGAGTACATCACCACCAGAATCAGCGCGCTGGCCAGCGGCCGGACGATGGAGTAGATCGCGAAAAGAAAAGGATCGGCCCAGTTGGATTCGATCTGCCAACCCAGCCAGGTGGCGATCAGAAAGCTGCGCAGGCTGTCGCTGCGCCGCACCAGCGGGCTATCGAAAATGCGTTGAGACAGTGCCATAGTCAGCCTCCTAGCGCCGCCGCTCGATCAGCCGGCCCTGCCGCCGGCCGATCTGCTCCAGCCGCGATAAGGCAAAGAAGGCCGCGACGATAAACACCACCGCCAGAACCACCAGGATGACCAGCTCCACCGGCACGGGGAGAAAGCCCATGGTCGGGTCGCCGCTGAATATCAACTGGCGCATGGCGTCCAGACCCAGCGTCAGCGGGATGAACGAGGCAAAGGTCGCGACCCCAAAGCCCAGCGCCTTGACTGGAAAGTAGAAGCCAGAGACCAGGTAGATCGGCTCCTGCAGCAGATTGGACAGATGCCAGGCCTCGCGCCCAGCCACCAGAAAGACCGACGCAAACAACATGCCCATGCCATAGAGGGCGGTCATGGTGACGACAAACACCGCCGCCAGCAACAGCGGGTCGCCGATCTGATAGGTGACGCCAAAGATCAGCGAGCAAACCACGATGATCACCGTGGCACGGGTGGTGGTCATCACCAATCCACCCACAGCCATGCCCAACAGCACAGCCATCAAGGAGCCAGGTGCGACCACGTAGAGCTCCAGATTGCCCTGGTCCTTGTCCCAGTAGAGCTGGCTGGCCATGCTCCACAGCACATTCAGCCAGAAAGCGGTCATCGCGCCGCCCAGGACAGCAAAGCCGGTATATTCCGGCGGCGCCTGGATCGCGCGATAGAAAAAGACGTAGCCCGAGACGGCCAGCACCGGCAGGATCGTCTCGAAGAACATCCAACTGCGCTCGCGATAGACCCCGACCATGCGCGGATAGGCCCTCGCCCACATGGTGGCCCAGAAGAGCCGCATGCCGGTGGCTTTGTGAATACGTGCTTGTTCGATCATAGGGGTGCTTCCGGCGTCTCGCCGTCCCGTTGCGAGGTGTCCACATCCAACCGGCGGCCCACCAGATCGATAAACACATCCTCCAGCGTCGGAACGCGCTTTTCCAGCGCCAGCAGGCTGGAGCCGCGGCGATGCAGATGCTCCAGCACGCCGGACAGCGCGTCGTCGGTCTCCAGGATCAAGCTCAATTCGGTCAGGCCATCCAGTTCGGTGACGATGGCTTGATGCACGCCCGGCACCGATTCGACCATGTCGGTCTGGTTGACTGGCCGCTGGCCCAGCGGGGCCACTTTGAGGGTGTAGACCGTCTCGCGGCGCAGGCGGCGTTTCAGGTTGGAGGGCGTGTCCAGCGCCAGCAGCTTGCCCTGGTCGATGATAGCCAGCCGGTCACACATCTCGTCGGCCTCGGCCATGTAGTGCGTCGTCAACAGCAGCGTCCGGTCGGGGTGATCGCGCATCCAACCCAGCACGAAGTCCCGCACCTGCCGCGCCGCGGCCACGTCCAGCCCCAGCGTCGGCTCGTCCAAAAAGACCACGTCGGGATCGCTGACAAAGCCGCGGATGAAGTTCATCTTCTGCCGCAGGCCGGTGGAGAGATCGGATATCTTGGTGCGGCGCTTCTCCTCCAGCCCCATGATCTGGATCATCGCATCGATGCGCTGGCGGGCCACCTTGTTCTCCAGCCCGTAGAAACGGGCGAACAGCCACAGATTCTCCTCCACGGTCAGCAGGCCATAGCCGCTGGTCTCGCCGCCGCTGACCATGCTGATGCGCCGGCGGATCTCCTGGGGCTGGGAGGCCACGTCCAGCCCTTCGACCTGGGCGCGGCCGCTGGTGGGCAGCAGCAGGGTGGTCAGGATTTTGATCAGCGTCGTCTTGCCGGCGCCGTTGGGGCCCAACAGGCCAAACAGCTCGCCGCGCGGGATCGTCAGGTTGACCCCCTCCAGGGCAATCACTTGTTTAGGGTCATCTTTGCGTTTCGGGCCGCGAATTTTGTAGACGCGCCCCAGGTCCTGGGTCACAATGGCAGGTGTATCGGGCATGGCAGTCTCTTATCTGGGAATGGGTGTTTTGACGGCGACTCTGGCCATTGTAGCATAACCAGTGCAGTTCATCACAAAACAGGGTTGTCGCCGAATGAATTCGGCGTCTGACACAAAAAAGCATGCTGAAGCAAGCTCAAAGGTGCGCGCACCAGCTTGCTTCAGCATGCTTCGGCAGTATCAGCCTGCGGTTTCAACCGCAGGCGGCCCGTCGTGCGATCACGGCTCCACGGCGTCGGCATCCGCCGCGGCCGGCGCTGCCAGGGCAGTTGTCGCCGAATGAATTCGGCGTCTGACACAAAAAAGCATGCTGAAGCAAGCTCAAAGGTGCGCGCACCAGCTTGCCTCAGCATGCTTCGGCAGTATCAGCCTGCGGTTTCAACCGCAGGCGGCCCGCCGCGCGATCACGGCTCCGCGGCGCCAGCATCCGACGCGGCCGGCGCTGCCAGCGCAGTTGTGATGGTGTAGCCCAGATCGGCCAGGTGCGCGGCCGTGGCCGCATTGCCGCTGCGGCCGGCCGCGTCCTGCACCGCAGGCAACAGCTGAAGCAACGTCCAGCGGGCCGCGCCCTCCAGATCGCTGAGCAGATCAGGCTGGTTGTAGTATTTGCTGTCGATAGTCGGCCAGTAGCCCGCATCCAGCTTGGTGTAGCTATCCACATGGGGACTGGCGTACAGCGCCAGGGTGCGCACGAAGGCGCGCTGCAGGTTGCGCCGCAGCGGATCGATCTGCGGCGACTCCTGCTCCAGCTCGCTGAAGATCCCCGCCTGCACCTCGGCCAGATACTCCAGGGGCAGATAGGCGTCGGCGCCGGCCATCTGCTCGGCCTCCAGCAGCCGCGCCAGCCGGCCATAGTCCAGCAGCTCGCCCAGCAGAGCTTGCTGGGACCAGGCAAAACTGTCCAGGCCGCCGCTGGGACTCAGCCGGTCCAGCACGCTGGCTGGGGTGAAGACGGGCTGGGTGCGCAGGTGCTGCAAGACGAACTGCAGCGCGGCCTGCTGTTCCTCGCGGGCCACGCGGTGGAACTGAGCCTCGCCGCGGCCAGCCAGCGTGCGCGTCTCCTCCACGCCGCCGATCAGCTTGATCACCGAGGAGAGCCACTGGTGGCGATGCTCCAGAATCGACTGGTAGGTGCCGCCCAGCTTGGCGTAGTCGCCGCCCAGGCGGGTGGTGGCCGGCAGCAGATAGCCCATGGCCCGCTGCAGGTTGGCGATGCCCAGCCGGGTGGCCTCGATGCGGTCGTCGCCCAGGTTCTCTATCTGCACGGTGGGATCCACTGTGCTGGCAGCGTCTTCGCCGCCGAAGCGCAGCCAGGGCTGGCTGATCTGGCGCGCGGCCCAGCGATCCAGCGTGGCGCGCTCCGCCTCGGGCGCTTCCGCGCCGGCGATGGGCGCGTAGCCCCACTGGATGGCAAAGCGGTCGTACGGGCCGACCTGCGGAATCAGATTCGTCACGCCATCGCCTGGCTGGGCCACGTAGTTGAAGCGCCCATAGGACATGACCGATGGCGCGGTGCCGTAGCGGCTGGTGAAGCGGGGATTGCGCAACTGCTCGATGGTGAAAAGCTGGCTGGCCTTGTGGTTGTGACGCAGCCCCAGCGCGTGCCCTATCTCGTGGGCGGTGACATAGCGCAGCAGCGGGCCCAGGATCTCCTCGGGCAGCGGCAGCGTGCGCGCTCGCACATCGACCGCCGAAGCCTGGGCGAAATAGAACTGCTCCAGCGCCTCCAGCATATCGGCGAAGATCTGCACGTGGGCCGAGAGAATCTCGCCCGAGCGTGGATCGACCACGCTGGGGCCGAAGGCGTTCGCCATCGGCTGTGCCACCCAACGAATCACCGAATGCCGCAGGTCGCCCGGATCCCAGTCAGGGTCCTCTTCCTCGCTGGGCGCGTCCTTGACCACGATGGCGTTGGCAAAGCCGGCCGCCTCGAAGGCCGGCAGCCAATCCTCCACCCCCTGGCGGATGTAGGGCCGCCAGCGGGCCGGCGTCTCGCGGCTGATGTAGAAGACGATGGGCTGCACCGGCTCGGACAGCCTGGCCGCCGGGTCCTGCTTTTCCAGCCGAAAGCGGTTGATCAGCTCGCGGCTGACCACATCGGGTGCTTCGGCGCCGGAGTAGTCCTCGAAGGCCGTGGTGTAATAGCCGACGCGTGCATCGGCGTAGCGCGCGGCCATGGGCTCCTCCGGCAGCCGCATGATGTTGTGGCGCACCAGGACCGACTGGCTGGTCTCGCCTGGCTGCCAGGGGAACATGGTCAGAAAGGTGAGCAGCGAACTGACGCCGATGTTGTCGGGATAGGCGTCCATCTCGACGACGCGGCTTCGTTCCGGGTCGAACTGAGCATGGCCGCCCAGCCTGCTGTAGATCTGGCTGACGCTGAAATCGGTCAGGTCGCTGCTCAGAAGCGTGCCCAGATCGATCAGCGCCGCGCCGCTGGGGCTTTCGTCTACCACGGGCAGGCTGAACAGCACGGTCGGCAGGGTCGATTCGCGCACCGCGCGATCCAGCGAGGCATCGTCGCCGGAGTTGCGCCGGGCGCTGACTGAGCTCTGTTCCCGCACCAGGATGTTCCAGCCAGCGCGTTCGAAGGTCACGATCTTTTCGCCGATGGATGCCATGCCAGTGGCCGCGAACTCGCCGGGAACCTGGCTCAGCTCGCTGTACCAATAGAAGGGCTTTCCCAGCAGATCGGTGGGAAGTTCAGCGAACCAGAGATCCCCCAGTTGGTAGATGGTGAAGACCCCCTCGTGAACCGCGTCCGCGTAGGCGACGACATCCTCGTAGGAGAGATCCTGGCGGTTGGGCGCCGCGTGGGCGGCGTTTGGCGCGCCCAGCAGCGACAGGACGATCAGGCAGAACAGTACCCGATGTAGCCATTGTGTTTTCATGCTGACCCTCACAGACATGCAAAAAGTAGCAGCGGGATCAAGAGGATCCCGCTGCGTTGCGCCCACTACACCAACGCCTCCAGCCGATCCACCAGCCCGGCCAGCACGCCGAACGCGGCCTCCACCGGTTCTGGCGTGGTCATATCGACGCCGGCCAGCTTCAGGGTCTCCAGCGGATAGCGCGAGCCGCCCGACTTGAGGAAGTCCCGGTAGCGGCTGGCCGCGGCCTGGTCGCCAGCCAGAATCGGCTGCGCCAGCGCGTGCGCGGCCGAGATGCCGGTGGCGTACTGATAGACGTAGAAGTTCATGTACATGTGGCCGAACTGCGCCCAGGTGATGCCGATGCGCGGCCGGTCGAAGTCCACCTCGTCGCCGTAGCCCTCGGCGTACAGATCCGCCGTGATGCCGTTGAGGATGTCGGCGCTGAGCGGCGCGCCCCGTTCGGCCCGGGCGTGCGCCTCCAGCTCGAACTGAGCCAGCGTGGGCATGATGAAGAAGTAGCGGTGATAGTTGGACATCGCCTCTTCGATCAGGCCGATCTGGAACCCGCGTTCGGTCTGGGTGCGGAACAGATAGTCGCGCACCATTGCCTGGTTGAAGTTGGAGGCCACCTCGGCCAGGAAGAGGCCGTAGCGGCCATAGATGAAGGGCTGGGTGCGGCGGGTGTGATAGGAGTGCATGGAGTGCCCCAGCTCGTGGGCCAGCGTGCTCAGGCTGAACAGATCGTCCTGGTAGGACATCATGATAAAGGGATGGGTGCCGTGGGAGCCGCTGGAATAGGCGCCCTCGCGCTTGCCCTTGTTCAGCGCCCGGTCCACCCAGCGCTGCTCCAGGCAGCCCCGGCGCAGCACATCCACGTAGTCCTGGCCCAGCGGCGCCATGCCCTCGGCGATCCACTCCACGGCCTGCTGGAAGGAGACGGCCGGCTTGGCGCCGGTCAGCGGCGCCTTGATGTCGTAGACGCCCAGGCTCTCCACTCCCAGCACGCGCCGGCGCAGCCGCCAGTAGCGATGCCAGGTGGGCAGATGGCGCTTGAAGACCGCGATCAGGTTGTGGAACACCTCCACCGGGATGTAGTTGGGGTCCAGCGAGCCATGCAGCGACGAGGCGTGGCCGCGCACGCGCGCGTTGAAGACATTCTGCTTGACTCCCGCGGTGAACGCGGCCGCGTGGGTGTTGCGCAGGGCCAGATAGCCGTCCGCGTAGCTTTCCCAGGCGCTGCGCCGCACCGCGCGGTCGGGATGGGTGATCAGCGCGCCGATGCTGGCCTGGCCCACCTCCAGCTCCGTTCCATCCGAAGCCACGGCTGGCCGGAAGCTCATATCCGCGTTGTTGAGCATGCCGTAGACGCTGAAGGGGCCGGAGAAGGCATCGCCGGTCAGCGCCAGCACCTCCTCCACCTCGCTGGAGCGCACATGAGTCTGGCGCTGGCGCAGCCGATCGACGTAGTGGCTGAAAAAGGCCAGCTCCGGCGTCGCGGCGATCCAGGCGTCGATCTGGTCCAGGCCGATGGCCACCAGCTCGGGATCGAAGAAGGCCACCGCGGCCGCGGAGTTGGCCATCAGCGTGCGGGATTGGCCCGCGCGCGCGGCCGCGGCCTGGTCGCCGGTGTCCACCGATGAGCCGTTGAAGGCATAGATGGTGATCTTGCCCATCAAAACGCCGGCCGCCTGCATGGGCGCCAGAAAGGCCAGCAGCGTGGCTGGCCCTTCAGCCAGCCGGCCGCGGAAGGCGGCCAACTGCGGCAGTTGGGCGGTCAGCTCGGCGCAGGCTGCTTCCCAGTCGGCCGGGGTGGCGTAGACGCTGGCCAGGTCCCAGGTCTGCTCGACCGGAACCGCGCTGCGCAGCGGGAGAGTTGTGATGCCTGTCATGGTGTTGCCTTTCGCAGGAAGAGATGAGGTGCGCCTGGCGTCGTTGAAGGATGCTGCTGCGGCTCGCGCCGAGCCTCAATAGCTCGGCGATCTGCCAT
>JAJTXO010000930.1 GCA_021463315.1 Caldilineales bacterium
CGGATAAGCTGTGAGCGAATACCTCGAAACCGACGTTCTGATCCTCGGCAGCGGCATCGCCGGGGCAACGGCCGCGCTGGAGCTGGCTGATCGCGGCGTGCAGGTGGTGGTGGCGACGCGCGCCGCGGAGCCGGAAGATTCTAACACCCTCTGGGCCCAGGGCGGCATCATCTTCCGCGGCGAGCACGACTCGCCCGAATCGTTGGCGCAGGACATCCTGCGGGCCGGCGCGGGCCTGAGCTACCCGCCGGCCGCCCGGATCCTGGCCGAGGAGGGGCCGCCGGTGTTGCAGCGCATCCTGTTGGAGCGCGCGCCGGTGAACTTCGACTGCACGGAAGATGGCGCGCTGTCGCTGGCGCTGGAGGGGGGCCACTCCATGCCGCGCATCCTGCACGTGGCCGACTACACCGGCAAGGCCATCGAGCTGGCCATGATCCGCGCGCTGCAAGCCCACCCCAACATCACCCTTCTCACCGGCCACACCGCCGTAGACCTGCTCACTCCCTCGCATCATTCGCTCAACCGGCTGGCAGTCTATCAGCATCGTTCCTGCGTCGGCGCGTATCTGTTCGACCAGGCCAGCCGGCAGGTGCGGCGCTGCCTGGCCCGCGAGACCATCCTGGCCACCGGCGGGCTGGGCCAGATCTTCCTGCGCACCACCAACCCGCCCGGCGCGCGCGGCGACGGCGTGGCCATGGCCCAGCGCGCCCAGGCGCGGGTGATCAACCTGGAGTTCGTGCAGTTTCACCCCACCACCTTCTACCACGTCAACGCGCCCAACCTGCTGATCTCTGAGGCGGTGCGCGGCGCGGGCGCGCGGCTGGTCAACGCCGACGGCGAGCCCTTCATGCAGCGCTACCAGCCCGAATGGAAGGACCTGGCGCCCCGCGACATCGTGGCGCGCAGCATTCACCAGGAGATGCTGGCCCACGATCTGAGCCATGTCTACCTGGACCTGCGCTCCTATGTCTCCCAGGAGGAGATCCTGCACCATTTCCCCACCATTCGCCAGAGCTTGCTGCCCTACGGCGTGGACATCGCCAGGGATCTGGCGCCGGTGGTGCCGGCCGCGCACTATGCCTGCGGCGGCGTGTGGGTGGATGAGTGGGGGCGGACGACGCTGCGCCATCTCTACGCCATCGGCGAGGTCTCTTGCACCGGCTTGCACGGCGCCAACCGGCTGGCCAGCACCTCGCTGTTGGAGGGGCTGGTTTGGGGCAGCCGCGCGGCGCGCTACATCGCCGAGAACCTGCCGCCGGGCCTGACCATCGATCCGGCCGACATCCCCCCCTGGCGCAGCGACGATCTGGACGATCCCGACCCCGCGCTGATCAGCCAGGATATGAGCGCCATCAAGCACATCATGTGGAACTACGTGGGGTTGGCCCGCACCACCAAGCGGCTGGAGCGCGCGCTGAGCGAGCTCTATCATCTGGAGACCGAGATCGAACGCTTCTATCGCACCAGCCACCTGACCGATGGCCTGATCGGCCTGCGCAACGCGGCGCGCACAGCGATTCTGACCGCCTCGGCCGCCTGGCAGAACAAGCGCAGCATGGGGGCGCATTTTCGGGAGTAGGGGGAGAAAGTAGACAAGTAGACAAGTAGACAAGGGGACAGGGAGAGTGGGAGACAA
>JAJTXO010000931.1 GCA_021463315.1 Caldilineales bacterium
ATGAAGGCCGGCCGGATGAGCATGGGAGGAATGAGGCATTTGGTTCATAACACGGCATTAGACGAAGAGAAAACGGTAAAAGTTCAACAGTCGTAGCTACTCAGCCCAAGACTTCGGAAGTCGTGCTGCGGCGACTTCCGAAGTCTTTCTGTCGCACTTGTTCAGACAGGATAGGTTAAGTATAATCCAACTGGCAGTCCACGGAACAATTCGCGTGGGCTCAGGTTGCTGAGAAAGGAGGATCCCATGCTCAGCACATTGATTACCTTCGTCGTCGCCGTTGTCATCCTGCTCAGTCTGGTGTCGTTGGCGATCAGAATCCTCAAGGAATATGAACGGGGCGTGCTCTTTCGGCTGGGGCGGCTGGTCGGCGTGCGCGGGCCAGGCCTGATCTTCATCATTCCCTTCGTCGACCGGCTGGTGACGGTCGATCTGCGCGTGGTCACCCTGGATGTGCCCTCCCAGGAGGCCATTACCCGCGACAACGTCACGGTCAAGGTCAACGCGGTGGTCTACTTCCGGGTGATGGAGCCCGCGGACGCCATCGTCAACGTCGAGGACTACAAGCGCGCCACCTGGAACATCGCCCAGACCACCCTGCGCAACGTCTTGGGCCAGAGCGACCTGGACGAGCTGCTGGCCCACCGCGAGCGCATCAACCAGAAGTTGCAGAAGATCATCGACGAGGCCACCGAGCCGTGGGGCATCAAGGTGGGCATCGTCGAGGTCAAGGATGTGGAGCTGCCCGAGGGCATGAAGCGCTCCATGGCCCGCCAGGCCGAGGCCGAGCGCGAGAAGCGCGCCAAGATCATCCACGCCTCCGGCGAATTCGAGGCCGCGCAGCAGTTGCAGGAGGCCGCCCACACCTTGGCCCAGGAGCCAGTGGGCATTCAACTGCGCTACTTGCAGACCTTGACTGAGATCGCGACGGAGAAGAATTCGACCATCGTCTTTCCGTTGCCTATCGACTTTTTCAGAGCCTTCGGCGTCATAATGGACAGCATCCGGTCGGGCGACAACAGCCCCGCAGGCCAGGAATGACGCCGCCGCGCCGCCTTTGGTCCCCAACATGGCCCGCCAGATCGCGTCCCACGCCGAGTCCACCCACGAGCTGGATCTGTCCAGCCTGAGCAGGCAGCTCCAGCAGGCTGGCTGGGACGCGATCTCCAGCGAGCGGGGCGGCCAGGTGGCGGCCCGACGCGACCTGGTTCCGGGCCGCCAGGTCTGGACCATGGTGATCGACCGCCATAGGAACTGGCGCTTCACCGTGACTCACGCGCTGGAGCCGCCCTCTGGCCGCGTGTTGGTGCGCGGCGGCCATGTGCTACACATGCTGCGCGAACAGCAGCAGGTGGTCACCCTGGCCGGCCGCCTGGAAGATCAGGCCGATCTGCCCGGCCTGCTGGTCGAATTGGCTCAACTGGCGCTGGAAGAGACCGGCGCCAGCGCGCATCCCGCGGAGGGAAACACGCCATGGGACGAAAGCCGCGCGCCGGGAACGACGACCAACTCACCCTGAGCGGGCAGGAGCCCGACCCAACGCCAGCCAGCGCCGGCCGTCGGCCGCTGCTGCTGGCTGTCCTGCTGACCTCGCTGTTCTGGCTGGTGCTGGCCGGCGGCGCGCTGCTGGCCTGGC
>JAJTXO010000932.1 GCA_021463315.1 Caldilineales bacterium
GATGCGCTGCTGGCAGCGGTCGATCCATCCAACAACGTACGCGTCGCTGTGGTGATTGCCCTGCGCGCCGACTTCTATGCCCAGTGCGGCCAACATCCCGCGCTGCGCCGGGCGCTGGCCGCGCACCAGGAGTTCATCGGCCCCATGAGCGCCGAAGAGCTACGCCGGGCCATCGAAGGGCCTACGTTGCTAGGCGGGTGGGAGTTCGAGCCAGGGATCGTCGACCTGATCCTGCGCGACGCGGGCGACGAACCGGGCACGCTGCCATTGCTGTCCCATGCCCTGCTGGAGACGTGGCTGCGACGCCGCGGGCGCGTTCTGACCCTGCAAGCCTATGCCGAGACCGGCGGCGTTCACGGGGCCATCGCCCGGACTGCGGAGATAGTCTACAACCGTCGCTTGACGCCAGAGCAGCAGCCGCTGATGCGCAGGATCCTGCTGCGGCTGACCGAGTTGGGCGGCGAGGCGCCGGACACGCGCCGTCGCGCGACACTCCAGGAGTTGGCGTCCAGCCCGGCCGCGCAGCAGCAGGTGCAATACGTCCTGGACATTCTCAGCGACGCCCGCCTGGTCACGGTCGATCAGGACACAGTGGAGATCGCGCACGAGGCGTTGATCCGCGCCTGGCCCACCCTGCGCCAGTGGCTGGCCGACGACCGTGAGGGCCTGCGCCTGCATCGCCGCCTGAGCGAAGCCGCCCAGGCCTGGGAGGAAATGGGGGGCGATCCTGATGAGTTGTATAGCGGCGCGCGGCTCGCGCTGGCGCGCGAGTGGGCCGAGGGCCATCCGGCCGACCTGAACGCGCTGGAAGGGCAGTTTCTGGCGGCCTCCGTGGAGATGGCTGAGCATCGTCAGCGTGAGCAGGCCGCCCAACAGGCCCGAGAGTTGGACGCGGCGCGCGCCCTGGCCGAGACGCAGCGGCAGAAGGCCGAGGCAGAACGGCGGCTGGTCGACGAGCAGCGCCAGACCGTCGTCCGGCTGCGCCGCCGCGCCGTGTTCCTGGCCGTCGCCCTGGTGGCCGCCCTTTCGCTGGCCGGTCTGGCGCTGTTCTTGCGCGCCCAGGTCCAACAGGCTGCGCTGCGGGCAGAGGCCAATGCGGCCCGCGCCGAGCACGAGCGACTCGTTGCCGCGTCCAGGGAGCTGGCCGCGGCGGCTATGTCCAACCTGACGCTGGACCCTGAGCGCAGCATCCTGCTGGCCATGGCGGCTATCTCGCAGACTCGCGCAGTTGACCTGCCCGTGCCGCGCGAGGCCACGGAGGCGCTGCATCAGGCGTTGCTGACCTCGCGCGTGCAGCAGACGCTGCCGGGACCTTACGGCGCAGCCTTCAGCCCGGACGGGACGCGGCTGGCCACGGGCGGACCCGCTAGCTCGACGACGATCTGGGACCTGGCATCTGGCGAGCCGGCGCTCACCTTCACCGGGCACAGCCGTGACCTCTACGGCGTCAGCGTGCAGTACAGCCCCGATGGGCAGAAGCTGGTGACAGCCAGCGCCGACGGCACAGCCGTCGTGTGGGACGCCGCCAGCGGCCGCGAGCTGGCCCGGCTGCGCGGCCACATCGCCAACGTCTACGATGCGCTGTTCAGCCCGGACGGCGCCCGCATTGCCACCACCAGCGCCGACGGCACCGTGC
>JAJTXO010000933.1 GCA_021463315.1 Caldilineales bacterium
CGGCCGCGCCGACGCGGCCAGCCGCGGCTGGCTGGGCGTGCTGCGCCGGACTCTGGAACAGTTCACCCAGGCCCGCGGCCCCCAGGCCGCGGCCGCGCTCTCCTACTACAGCCTCTTTTCGCTCTTCCCGCTGGCTGTGCTGTTGATCACCGTCATGGGCTGGTTTGTCGAGCCGGCCCAGGTGGAGGCGTTCATCAGCCTGCTGGCCAATCGCATGTTGCCCGATGCCCAGGGAGTGGAAGAACTGGTGCTGGATGCGCTGGCCAGCGTCTTTGCCAGCCGCGGCCAGGTCACTGTGATCAGCCTGATTGCGCTGCTGTGGGCCGCGTCTGGCGTGTTCACCAACCTGACCTTCAACGTGGATCTGGCCTGGTCGGAGAATGGGCGGCCCAGCCCGATCACCGCGCGCCTGGTGGGCCTGCTGATGGTGGTGATCGTCTACATCGGGCTGATACTCTTGCTGATGGCCTCGGCCACGCTGGGGGTGCTCTCCATGCTGCCGGTGACGCTGATGCGCTGGCTGGGCTTCAGCGGCCAGATCATCGGGGATTGGACGGTGGCCGCAACGCCGCTGGTGGTCTCTGTGCTGGTGTTTCTCGGACTGTACAAGTGGGTGCCGCATGAACACGTCCCCTGGCGGGTGGCATTCTGGAGCGCGCTGTTTGCCGCGGTGGGCGCGTATCTGCTCAACCTGGGCTTTACCTGGTATCTGGGCAGCGGCTTGGCGCGCTACGAATATCTGTATGGCCCGCTGACCGCGATCATCGTGTTGATGGTCTGGTTCTATCTGACCGTGGTGGTGATCCTCCTGGGCGCGCATTTCGGCGCTGCGCTGGCTCGGCGGCGGCAAGGAGGAGCGGGGACAGGCTCGGTCGGAGACCGGCCTGAGCGGGAGGGGACAGGCTCGGTCGGAGACCGGCCTGAGCGGGAAGGGACAGGCTCGGTCGGAGACCGGCCTGAGCGGGAGGCCTGAGCGGGAGGCATGAGCGGGAGGGGATCAGTTGCCGACGGTGATCAGGGCGCGGATTTTTTCCAGGGTGGCCGGCCCGACCCCTTTGACGTCGACGAGCTCATCCACGGAGCGGAAGGGGCCGTGGGTCGTGCGATGCTCCACAATGGCCTGCGCGGTCACCGGACCGATGCCGGGCAGCCGATCCAACTCCTCCAGGCTGGCGCGGTTGAGGTCGATCAGGCCAGCGACGACCAGATCGATGCCGCCGCTGCGCACCGCATCGGCCGCGGTTGAGCCGGCGGCCGCGGCCGGCTGTTTGCTGCTCAGCGAGAACCAGCATGCCATGGCAGGCGCCGGAACGGGCGAGACCGGCTGCGACTGTCATGGTGGTTTCCACCACGGAACGGTATTCGAGGGCCCTGCCGATTGCGGCTGTGGCGAGGCGCTGGTGAAAGGCGGCGGTATCGAACCGGGGCATTCTCCACATGAAAGCAAAAGGGGCCGGGTTTTGCACCCGGCCCCTGGCGTAGCTAAGACCGAAGACAGTCTTAGGAGGAGGTCACCTCCCGCGCCAAGATGCTCCGGCCGTAACTACGACTGTGATCGTCCATGCGCATCACCTCCTTCCTTGGGAAGGAACGTAGCAAACCGGGGGGACAGGCGTCAACAAGCAAAGTG
>JAJTXO010000934.1 GCA_021463315.1 Caldilineales bacterium
GTAAAGGAAATTCTTGCGTACTGTCACCCTGAGGCTCGGCGAAGGGTCTCCGTTGTGCTGAGCGGGGGATCCTTCGCCGAGCCTCAGGATGACAATGCGAAGGAACTTGTTTTACAGAGTATTCAGCCGACAGACCGAACTCATTGGAGAAATCCCGTGGATCTCAAGGAAAAAATCACTTCAAAACAAGCTACGATCTGCGTCATCGGTTTAGGCTACGTGGGTCTGCCCCATGCCACAGCCTTCGGCCAGGCCGGCTTTCGCGTGCTCGGCTTGGATGTCAGCCCGCGGCGCGTGGCCGCCGTGAACAGCGGGCACAGCGATATCCCCGATGTGCCGTCGGATCTGCTGGCTGAGCTGGTGACCAGCGGCGCGCTGCGGGCCACCAGCGACTACGGCTGTCTGGCCGAGGCCGACATCGTGCTGATCTGCGTGCCCACCCCCTTCGACAGCAAGAAGACGCCCGATCTGGCCTTCATCGTCAGCGCGGCCGAGGGGATCGCGCCCCATCTGCGCCGCGGCCAGATGGTCATTCTGCAAAGCACCACCTACCCCGGCACCACCGAGGAGATCGTGCAGCCGATCCTGGAACAGGGCGGGCTGCGGGCCGGCCAGGACTTCCATCTGGTCTTCTCTCCCGAGCGCATCGACCCAGGCAACCAGCAGTACAGCGCCCACAACACCCCCAAGGTAGTGGGCGGGCTGACGCCGGCCTGCACAGCGCTGGCCTGCCAGCTCTTCGGCCATCTCACCCCGGACGTCCACGCGGTTTCGACGCCGCGGGCCGCCGAGATGACCAAGCTGCTGGAGAACATCTTCCGCAGCGTCAACATCGCCCTGGTCAACGAACTGGCCCTGCTGATGGAGCGGATGAACATCGACATCTGGGAGGTGATCGCCGCGGCCAAGACCAAGCCCTTTGGCTTCATGGGTTTCACTCCCGGCCCCGGCGTCGGCGGCCACTGCATCCCGGTCGATCCCTACTATCTCTCCTGGAAGGCGCGGGAGTTCGACTTCTACACCAAGTTCATCGAGCTGGCGGCCGAGGTCAACGCCGACATGCCGGAGCATGTGGTGCGCAAGATCACGGCCGGGCTGAACCTGCACGGCAAGGCGCTGCTCGGCGCGCACGTTCTGGTGCTGGGCGTGGCCTTCAAGCGCGACATCGACGACGCCCGCAACTCCCCCGCCCAACGCGTCGTCGAGCTGTTGTTGGACTCTGGCGCAAAAGTAGAGTATCATGATCCCTACGTGCCCTGCTTCGAGGTCGGCGGCAGCGCGCTGCACCGGCCCACGGAGAGACTCTGCTCGACGCCGCTGGCTGACGGGCTGGCCCACGCCGACGCGGTGGCCATCATCACCGGCCACTCGACGGTGGACTATCAGCTGGTGTTGGCCAGTTGCCCGATCGTGATCGACGCGGTCAACGTCACCAGCGCGCTGGCAGAGCAGAGCGGCCACGCCATCCGCCTGGGCGCACCCATGCCGGCCGGCTAAAGCCTCGACTCCAGCGCTAAAGCCATCGTCGCTCGGCCACCCGCTCAGGCCGGTACCCCCGCTCGGGCCGGTACACCCGCTCGGGCCGGTACACCCGCTCGGGCCGGTCTCCGACCGAGCCCGGTCCCCGCT
>JAJTXO010000935.1 GCA_021463315.1 Caldilineales bacterium
GTAGAGTGGTAGAGTGGCGCGCCGGCTTCTGGTTGGTTGATGGGAGGCGGCGCAGCATTTTTGTGCGACAATACGAGGCTCCCATGTCCCACACCAAGCTGTTTATCCCCGGACCTGTCGAGGTCCGTCCCGAGATCCTCCAGGCGCAGACTGCCCCCATGATCGGCCACCGCAGCAGCGATTGCGACGCGCTGATCGCCCGCGTGGAGGAAAAGCTCAAGCAGGTCTTCATGACCCAACACCGGGTCTACATCCTGGCCTCGTCCGGCTCTGGCCTGCAGGAGGCCGCGATGCGCAACGGCGTGCGCGAGGGGCGACGCGTGGCCAACTTCGTCAACGGCGCGTTCAGCCTGCGCTGGCATGAGGTGGCCGCGGGCTGTGGCAAACAGGCCGTGCGCTGCGACCTGCCCTGGGGCCAGCCTGTGCGGCCGGCCGATGTGGACGCGGCGCTGGCCGGCGGCGTCTGGGACGCGATCACGGTGGTTCACAACGAGACCAGCACCGGCGCCACCAGCCCGGTGGACGAGATCGCGGCCCTGCTGCGCCAAAAATACCCCGACACCCTGCTCTTCGTGGACGCGGTCAGCAGCATCGCCGGCGACTGGATCCCCACCGATGCGTGGGGCCTGGATATCTGCCTCTGCTCGTCGCAGAAGGCGCTGGCCATGCCGCCCGGCTTGGCCTTCGCCGCGGTCAGCGACCGCGTGCTGGCGCGCGCCCAGGAGGTGACTGGCCGCGGCTGGTACTTCGACTTCCTGGAGCTGGAGAGGTATCTGGTGAAGAGCACCACCCCCGCCACCCCGGCGATTAGCCTGCTGCGTGCGGCCGATCGGCAGTTGAGCGACATCCTGGCCGAGGGGATGCCTGCCCGTGTCGCTCGCCACCGCCGGCTGGCTGAAATGACCCAGCAGTGGGCGTTGCAGCATGGCTTCGGTCTCTTCGCGGCCGAGGGCCACCGTTCCCAGACCGTCACCTGCATCGAGAATATCCCCGGCCTTGACTATGCCAGCCTGAGCAAGTTCCTGAAAGCGCGCGGCCTGGCCATCTCCAACGGCTACGGCGCGCTGAAGGGCAAGACCTGGCGCATCGCGCATATGGGCGACGTGAGTGAGAAGGAGATGCAGGAGCTGTTGGACGCGCTGAGCGAGTTTGTGAAAAGCTGAGCGAAAACAACCGCGCTCAGCGATCGGGCTGAGGGGGGACCACGTGGATGTCGTCGCCGTCGCAGATGCGGCAGTTCAGCGGGAAGCCGATGAAGCGCTCGCGGCCGGCGGGCTCCAGCACCCAGGGACGCTCGATGAAGGGGGGCTTGTGGCGCACGTGCTGGCGATGTCCGCAGGCCAACATCGCCACCCAGTCGCCTGCGTCGTCCTGGCTAAATGCTACGATGGGTTGTTCCATGATGGCTCCGGAAAGCGGGCTCGGTCGGAGACCGGCCCGAGCGGTGAAACGGGCGGCTCGGTCGGAGACCGGTCCGAGCGGTGAAACGGGCGGCTCGGTCGGAGACCGGCCCGAGCGATCAAACGGGCGGCTCGGTCGGAGACCGGCCCGAGCGGTGAAACGGGCGGCTCGGTCGGAGACCGGCCCGAGCGATCAAACGGGCGGCTCGGTCGGAGACCGG
>JAJTXO010000936.1 GCA_021463315.1 Caldilineales bacterium
AACGCCGCCGCCAGCACGATGTTGCGGATGTTCCGTGCGTCCACGCCGGTGCTGAGTTTCTGCGAGGTGGTAAGAATGGTGGGGATCGCTTTCTCATTGTCTTGAAAATCGCGCAGGTGTTGCTCGCCGATCTCGCCGTCGTCGGCAGTGACGCGCTGGCAGTAGTTCGGGTCAGTGCTGGTTTTGAGCTGGTTGATGAGGTCGCGCACCAGTAGCGCGTGCGACTGGGTGGCGCAGAAGACGAGGGTTTTCTCGCTCTGGTCAATCTCCGCCATGAAGACTTCCACGCGCTTCCGCTCGCGCTCGCGGATCTCGATGTTGCGGTTAAAATCCGGCTCCTCATAGACCTTGCCAGCCTCGATCTGGCCTTCCACCACCGTGTCATCGGGCGTGTAGTAGTAGGTGTCCAGCGTCGTTTGAATCTGCTTCACCTTGAACGGCGTGAGGAAGCCGTCGTTGATGCCCTCTTTGAGCGAATAAATAAACACCGGCTCGCCGAAGTAGCGGTAGGTGTCGGCGTTGTCCTTGCGCTTGGGCGTGGCGGTGAGGCCGAGCTGCACGGCGGACGCGAAGTATTCCAAGATGCCGCGCCAGATGCTCTCGTCGTTCGCGCCCCCACGATGACACTCATCAATGACGATGAAATCAAAGAAGTCGGGCGGATATTCTCCGTAGTAGGGGGTGGGATTGCCCAGAGCATCGGGCGGGCCCGACATGAAGGTCTGGAAGATCGTGAAGAAGACACTGCCGTTCATTGGCACTTGGCCCTTCTTGCGGATGTCCTCCGGCTTGATGCGCACGCACGAGTCGGGATGATGATCTTCAAAGGCTGAGAACGCGTTGTAGGCTTGGTTCGCCAGAATGTTGCGGTCGGCGAGGAAGAGGATGCGTGGGCGGCGGGTCGGCTCGCCAGAGAGGTTCCAGCGGGCGTGAAAGAGTTTCCATGCAATCTGAAATGCGATGAAAGTTTTGCCTGTTCCGGTGGCGAGCGTCAGCAGGATGCGCTTTTTGTCTGCGGCGATGGCCTCCAGCACCCGCTCGATGGCGGTGTTCTGGTAGTAGCGGCCGGGATGGGAGCCACCTTTGTCCTCGTAAGCCACGGTGGCGAAGCGGTCGCGCCAGACGTTGGCTTCCGCGAAGGTGTAGGCCCACAATTCGTCGGGCGTGGGGTAGTAGGGGATTTCTCCCTCCACGCCGGTTTGCATGTCCACGCGGTAGATGCCATGACCGTTGGTGGCGCAGGCGTAGCGCACGGAGAGTTTGCCGGCGTAGTCTTTCGCCTGGGCGAGGCCCTCGGTGACGGCAGCGGCAGCGGCTTTGGCCTCGATAACAGCGAGCCGGGTGTTGCGGTATTCGAGAAGGTAGTCCGCCCGCAACGGCTGGGCGCGGCGTCCCCGGCCTTCGATGCGGCCGGGTGCAATGACAAACTCCCGACGGATGCGACTGTCCGGCACCACGCCCCAGCCCGCCGCCGCCAGGGCGGGGTCGATGAGTTCGGCGCGGGTCTCGGTTTCGTTCATGGCGTGTCGAGGGTCACGTTGCTCAACAGAGTAAAGAGCGGCGCGTTGATATAAAAGTTCGTCCTGCCGATCTTGCGCTTCGTCACGAAGCCC
>JAJTXO010000937.1 GCA_021463315.1 Caldilineales bacterium
CATCGTTCATCGTTCATCGTTCATCGTTCATCGTTCACCGATCACCGATCACACCACCACACTGACCGTCTCGTGCAGCACATCCTGGCCCGCATCGCTGATCCAGGTTTTCTTCAGACAGCCCTCGCACAAGCAATAGATCCGCACATGGTCGTCCTTGGCCTTGATGGTGCGCTTGATCATCTTGTGCAGCTTCTCCAACTGTCTGGCGTCGATCAGACACTCGAACACGCTGTACTGCACCGGCGAGCCGTAGTCCAACAGCCGGTCGTGCAGTCGCGTGCGGCGCCTGTCGTCGCTGATGTCGTAGACGACGATGTAGAAGGATTTGGTCATACCTACCTCCAAACGAACGGCCGGTAGTGCGCTTCCTCGCCGCTGATCGTTTTGGCAGCCAGCCGGGCCTGCACTTCGAAGATCTTGCGGTAGCTCAGCCTCCGGCCAGCCAGCGGGTGCAGGGTCTCGGTCTCCAATCGATCGGCGAACTCGCGCAAGAACACTCGCCAGCCGTGGGGGTTCAAATAGACGCCGGCAGCCGCCGGGCTGTCGGCCTTGCGGGAAGCTGGCGGCTCGGCATCCGGCTGGTCGCTCTCCTCGAAGTCTTCTGGCCCCAGCAGGCGCTTGTTGACCAGCGTCAGCGCCAGCGAATCGACGATGGGGGCGCGGAACTCCTCGATCAGGTCCAGGGCCAGCGCGGGCCGGCCATAGGCGTCGGCGTGGAAGAAGCCGATGTAGGGATCAAGGCCTACCACCTCCAGGGCGGTCATCATGGCTTCGGTCAACAGGGTGTAGCCCAGCCCCAGCAGCGCGTTGATGGGATCGGGCGGCGGCCGGCGCGCTCGCTTGGTGAACGATGCAGCCAATTCGCCGGCCATGGCCTGGCGCAGCAGGCCGAAGTAGGCTCGGGCCGCGCTGCCTTCCAGCCCACGCAGGCTGGCCAGTGAATCGGCCTGCGCCACCTGCTGCAAGCCCGCATCGACCCGGGGCAGCAAGTCGGTCGGTCAGGGTTGGGATGCCCAGGCGGCGCATCCTGTCTTGCGGTGGTCGGTTCTCGCGCTCGCCTGCGGCAGTTCGCCAGGGGCCAGAGGGGCCGCGCTTCGGCACAAAGAGCACCCGCAGCGGCTTGGGCCGGTAGCGGTTAGCCCTCACATCGGCGATCAGGCCGCGCAGGTTCTCTTCCCAGTGGCGGCCAAAGCGCCGCAGCGACCCGTCGTCCACCCCCGGCGTCTTGCCCTTGCCGCACGAGTGTTCCCAGGCCGTCTTGACATTGTCGAAGTCCAGAATGCGATCGAGTAGTTCAGCCATGGTGTCACCGGAATAAAGCACGAAAACCCGAAGGGTGTATTTGAACCTGATTTGCCATGCCTGGTCCGCCAGGCTCTGCTCGACCAACGCTGGCCCATCGTGTTGACCAACCAGATTCAAACACACCGCAATCAATTCACCCTTCATCAATTCCCCACTCCCCACTCCCCACCCCCCATTCCCCACTCCCCACCCCCCATTCCCCACTCCCCATTCTCCATTCTCCATTCCCCCCTCCCCAGCCCCCTCCGGTCGGATTACCGATTACCGATTACCGATTACCATTCCCCACTCCCCACCCCCCATT
>JAJTXO010000938.1 GCA_021463315.1 Caldilineales bacterium
TAGCCGCGGCCAGACGCGCGCGTTGGTCGCGGCCGCGGCCCTGGTTGGCGTCTGTCTGCTGATGGCCTGTCTGGGCGGCTGGTGGCTGGTGCGTGCAGTCAATCGGCCGCCGTCGCCGCCGCTGGTGATCTACGTGACGGCCGCGGTTCCCCCCTCCTCGGCAGCGATCGCCACCCCGACCCTATCTCCCACCGCCACCCCCGCACCTTCCGCCACGCCGACCCTGTCTCCCACCGCTATCCCCGCACCTTCCGCTACGCCGACCGCCGCGCCGGCCATAGCCCCAGCGCCAACGCTCCCTGCGCGCGTCACCGTCGCCAACGTGCGCGCCAATGTGCGGGCTGGCCCTGGCCTGGCATATCCCGTCAAGCTGGTGGCTGAGTCGGGCGCGGCCTTCGATGTGGTGGCCCAGACCCGCGATCAGGCCTGGACGCAGGTGTGTTGCCTGGCCGATGGCACCACCGGCTGGATCGCTACAGCGTTTACCTTGCCTGAGAATGCCACGCCGACGCCGTGAGCTCAGTCGCGACGCTGTTTGAACGCAGCGCGTATCATCTCAAAAAACCGGGGTCGAGACTTGTCCATAAGACTTCGGAAGTCTTCCCCCTCTATTGAGATGGCACCGCAGCGCCGCTGGAAAGGATCGTTCGTGTTAACCCTGAGCAAGAAGGTTTGTTTGTTAGGCGATTTCGCGGTCGGCAAAACCAGCCTGGTGCGGCGCTTCGTCTACGATTATTTCGACGACCAGTATCTCAGCACCATCGGCGTCAAGGTCAGTCGCAAGACCATCAGCCTGGCGCACGGCCAGGATATCGTCGAATTGACCCTGATGCTGTGGGATCTGGCCGGCGGCGAGGAGTTCACCCCTATGCGAGCCAGCTATCTGCGCGGCGCAGCGGGTATGCTGCTGGTGGGAGACCTGACGCGGCCGCCGACTTTCGACCTGCTGTCCCGCTATGTGGCCGACATGGAGCAGTTGGGGGCGCGTCTGCCGCTGGTGCTGGCCGCCAACAAGGTCGATCTGTTCGGCGAAGGCGAAGGCGACCAAGAGACGCTGGCTCAGGTTCAGGCCCTGGCCAAGACTCTTTCTGCCCCACTCTATCTGACCAGCGCGCTGGCCGGCAACGAGGTGGAGAGCGCATTTCGCGACCTGGGACGGATGATCGTTGACTATGGCGCCTGATGGATTGAACGATAGCCTGGCCGCGCTGGTGGCGATTCTCGATGAGCGTGGCCCGGCCATTGCCCTCGCCGACGATCGCCTGGTCGTGCTGCATCTGCATGACCCTGAGTTGTTGTTGGGCGCCCCGATCGATCTGAGCGACGGCCCGTCGCTGTTGAATCTTGTTCCTGAGCTGATCGGCTATGAAAGCGCGCTGGACGAACTGTTGACCGGCCGCGCAGGCTGGCTGCATCTTCCGCTGATCGGCCGTTCGACCGCTGCTGGCGGCACGCGCTATCTGCGGCTTTCGGTCCTGCCAAATTCGGCGTCGGCCGACGATCTCGACGCCAAGGCCGGGCAGGGTGGGCCGCACGCCGCCGCGCCCGCGCCCCTCGGCCTCATTTTCCTGTTGGAGGATGTCACACCCTTCGGCGAGATGCAGCAGCGGC
>JAJTXO010000939.1 GCA_021463315.1 Caldilineales bacterium
CCCGGCCATCGCCTGGTTCAGCCGGTTGCCAGGTGGTGCATTGTGGGGTATCATAGAGGCGTCTCCTTTCTACTTTTCTTGCCATGAGGATCGGCTGTGGATCCAGTACTTGGCGGTAGCGGACACAGCTCGAGCATAGCAGATCTGGCGCAAGGAGACAACCCCAAGCAGCCGGCAGCGGTACCCAGCCTATGGTAAGTCCCGCTGCCGGCCCACCTGGCACAAGTGCCGCCAGCGCCGGCCAGCTATGATCTGTGGCCCGACCAGATCATTGACGCGCGCGACGTGATGCGCGCTGCAGACTGCTGGATCTCCACAGCCACTTCAGTTGGCCGGGAACCAAGGCCCGTACTATTAGCGACAGAGTCGTTTCTTGCTCCAGAGGGCGATAGAATTCAACAGAGAACAGCGCATAAGCGGTATGCGCATCAAGATCTCGAACGATCAGACGAACAGCAATGACAGTGACTCAAAGCCAATCACTTGACGCAAAAAGGACAGTCCCCTGGATCGATTTCCTGGGGATAGCTTTCATAGCCTTGCTCGTCTTCAAGACGGGTTACTCCTTCCAACGCGTCGTTGATATCGCCGTCTCGGACGAAGGACGCTATCTGGGTCAGGGTGTCAGGTTGCTTGAGCTGGGCTTTCCGTCTCCCCAGTGGGCTCCCCTGTATGCCCTGTGGTACTTCCTGTTGTCGAAGCTTCCGTTCGCTCGAGACACCGTGCAACTGTACTACCTGAGTTACAGCCTGCTCAGTTTCTCGGTCCCTGTTCTCCTTTACATCTATCTTCGACGGATCTCCGTCTATCCCATCGTGGCATTGCTGACGTCATGGCTCTATCTTGTGTCGTACTCCAACCTTGGTGTCTGGCCCTATCCCACGAAATTTGCGGCCTTATGTCTGGTTGTCCTGTTGATCGTAGCCACCTTCCTGCCTCGAAGCACGCACTACACGCTGCTGACCATTGTGCTGCTGGTCGTTTCTTTCGTTCGGCCGGAGTACGCTCCCGCCTTTGTCATCGCCGTGCTGGCTGGCATCGGGATGGTCCTGGTCAGGACACGCCAACAGGGGTGGCCCTATCTCAAAGCAGCCCTGCCGAAGGGAATACTCGTCGCCGCACTAACCGTGACGCTGGTTGCCTTGATGGGCGATCCATTGGCAGGGACCAGAAACCTGGATGCCTTTTCTCAGCATTTTTCGATGAACTATGTATCCTGGACAGGCTCCAGCGCCAGTCCATGGGTCAACAACGCGGCTATCATGCGAGAGGTTTTCGGTAAGGTTGAGACAATCTCGCAGGTTGCTCGCAACAACCCTGGAGCCTTCGGCCGCCATGTCTTCACCAACGCCGTCCATTACCCCGGCAGCCTGCTGGAGATGGTCTTCAAGCTCCACCTGTCAGGCCAACTGCGATCGGAGGTTGCAGTCAATGCCGTCAATCTGGCTCTCGGCGGGCTTGCTCTATTGACAGTCGTAGCCAGCGTCGTGCTCAATGTACAGTATCGCCGCAAAAGGATTTCCCTAGAAGAGAACAAGACCAAGCCACCCCTGTTGCCGGCGCTCCATCAGCCGGCCAACAAGGAGCATGTTCGCTTCGTCGG